>CAZEDA010000158.1:0-2048 GCA_964510915.1 uncultured Rhodocyclaceae bacterium
CGCTACGACGACATCTTCGACGAGCAGATCCAGCGCTGGACCGATCAGGTGAAGGGCCTGCCGGTGGGCGGCCCCGGCACCGACTGGGTGGCAAAGCTCCAGGAGTTCTGGACCCGCGCCAACACCGACAAGAAGACCTTCACGGACTTCGGCGGTGACATCATCCTCTATCGCGGTTTCGATCTGCTGGCGCGCTCGGTCCGGCTGAGGGTCAACAAGATCCTCCTGGCCGAAATCTACAAGCGCCATCTCGAAAGTCTCGCCTCCGGCAAGCGCGCACCCGAGATTACCGTGGTGGCCCACTCGATGGGCACCGCCGTCACCTACGATTCCCTCTTCTCGCTCTTCACCGGCAGCTGGTTCGCCCAGGGCGACGAGGTCCTCGCGCAGGCGAAGATGACCGACGAGCAGAAGGCCATGTTCGCCCAGGCCCTGAAGGACATCGAATCGCCTGCCGGCACGTCGGTGCCCGTGCGCCTCAACGCGCTGTTCATGGTGGCCAACACCTCGCGTCTTCTGTCCCGGTGGGACGCCGCGCAGGTCAACCCGATTCTCAAGCCGGGCGCCGCCACGCGTTCGTTCTACAACGTCAACCACGCGCTGGATCCGGTGGGCAGGGTGCAGCCGTTCCAGATCCCGTCGGACTGGAACAAGTCCCGCGCGAGGAACATCGCCGTGACGCATCTCCATCAGGAGAACATCCACGCGCTCTCGCACTACCTCGCGAATCCCGCCGTCCACGGCCGTCTGTTCAGCGCCGTGCTCGGCGAGGAAGGCGGCTTCACGCAGGCGTGCTTCGACCGCGCCCTGGAACTCGCAGACACAACCGAGTGGAAGGCGCTGGGCGGGACCCTCGCTACGAAGGCGCAGGGAGAGATCGACAAGGTGCGCAAGAAGCTGGAGGAGATTGCCGCCGCGCTGGACCAGGAGGATCTCTTCGGCCTCATCGAGCGGCTGGATGAATTCAACCGCCGCGTGATCGGAGGTGCCGCATGAGTGCCGCCGTTCGCTGGACACTGCTCCTCTGGGTCTTCATTGCCACGCAGGCGGGCGCCGCGGTCACCATGCCGGCGGACGAGCCGCCGACGATCTGCGGCCGCAAGCTCGATGTCGCGCCTGAACTGTCGTGGCGGCAACTGTGGCCGGAACTCGGATTGCAGCGGGTGCTGCGTGAACCGGGCAGTCTGCCCGCGCCCGAGGTGCCGCGAGTGGTCCAGGGCGTGGCGAAGAAGTTCCGCTTCCTCCACCCGGATGCGGTGAGTCAGCCTGATTCGCTCGTGTTCCTGCAGGTGCTCGACGACATCGCGCAGGGGCGTCGCACGCTGCAGTCCGTCGACTGGGGCGTGGTGGCCAACCAGGAAGAGAGACGGGTCGACATTCTCGAGACGGAAAAGGAGGGCGCGATCCGCTTCGACTGCAAGGCCGCGCAGACGCCCCCCATGTATCGCGAGGACATCGCCCGGCTCGCGCGGGTGCTGGAAAAGATCCAGAACTTCGCGAACACCGCGCCGCTGATGGTGCTCAACGAGACCGTTGCGCTGCGCGAGAAGCAGGCGACCGATCTCCTGCGGAACGGCCTCACGATGACGCCGTGGGAGATGAAGCTGAACGAGCGCTTCCTGAGCGACGACGACGCCCGCAGCGGCTTCAACCGGCAGATCATCTTCCTGCGGCCATCGGCCGGAACGGAGATGAACACGCGGAGCCGTGCGGCGGCGGATCTTCAGGGCAGTCTCGCGATCGAGCCCATCGGCATGGTCTGGTATCTCGACCCCGCGAAGAACGATTACCGCGAATGGGTGGGGGTGTCCGCCCTGATCACCTCCAGCACCGACGGCGGGTTGGGGTACGGGGCCTTGGTGCGGTACGGCAATTTCGCGGCGGGTCTTGCACTGCACAAAGCCCAGAACGGCGGGCGAGATGACGTATACCTGTTTCTCGGCGTCGATCTCATGAACCTGCTCGACAGCAAGCGCGCGGACCTCGAAGCGTTCGTCGAGAAGTACCGCGGACGGGTGCGCCAGCTCAAGTAGCCCGGACGAGGCCCG
>CAZEDA010000158.1:2148-5996 GCA_964510915.1 uncultured Rhodocyclaceae bacterium
GTCTCCCGCATCCCCTGTCATCCTCCGCGGCCGAGTCTGCGGAGCGTTGTCATGGAAGACGGGTTTCAGCGCCGGACCATTCTCAAGATTTCGTGGCGACTGCTGCCGCTCATCGTCGCGAGCTATCTGGTCGCCTACATCGACCGGACGAACGTCGCCTTCGCCTCGCTCACCATGAACAAGGATCTCGGCATCAGCTCGTACGCGTACGGGTGGGGCGCCGGCATCTTCTTCCTGGGCTATGCGCTGTTCGAGGTGCCGAGCAATCTCATCCTCGATCGGGTCGGCGCCCGCCGCTGGATCGCCCGCATCATGGTCACCTGGGCGATGGTGTCCGCCGCGATGGCCTTCGCCACCGGGCCGACGAGTTTCCTCGTGCTGAGGTTCCTCCTCGGCGTCGCGGAGGCCGGGTTCTTTCCCGGTGTCATCTACTACCTCTCCATCTGGTTTCCGGCCCGCTACCGCGGCCGCGTGATTTCTGCGCTGTTTCTGGCGGTCCCGGTTTCCAATGCGCTTGCCTCGGCGATCTCCGGCGCGATTCTCGAGATGGACGGCATCGGCGGACTTCACGGCTGGCAGTGGGTCTTCATTCTCGAGGCGATGCCGGCCGTCCTGCTTGCCTTCGTGGTGCTCCGTCAGATGACCGACCGTCCCGCCGCGGCGGCGTGGCTCGATGAGCGGGAGAAGGCGTGGCTCGAAGGCGAACTCGCCGCCGAGCGCAGTGCCGTCCAGGCGGGCGGTCACCTGAGCGTGCGCAAGGCGCTCACCCATCCGCGCGTGCTGATGCTGTCGCTGATGTACATGACCAGCGTCACCGCGAGCTACGGCATCGTGTTCTTCCTGCCGCAGATCGTGAAGGGCTTCGGGCAATCGAACATGATGACCGGGCTGCTCACCGCGATTCCCTACACCATCGGGGTGCTCGGCCTGCTCGCCTGGGGATGGTCGTCGGACCGGTACCACGAGCGCCGATGGCACCTCGCCGCGGCGATGACCGTGGCTGCCATCGGTCTGTTCGGGGTGGCCTGGCTGGGTCAGTCTTACTGGGCGCTCGCGGCGATGTCGGTGGCGACCATCGGCCTGTACGGCGCGCGCCCGTGCTTCTGGCCGATGCCGTCGATGTTCCTCACGGGGGCCGCGGCAGCCGGCGGAATCGCACTCATCAATTCCCTGGGCAATCTCGGCGGCTACGTGGGACCGTTCATCGTGGGCTGGATCAAGGACAGCACGAAGAGCTTCGAGATGGGGCTCTACTTCCTCGCGGCGTGCGCGCTGGCGTCGGCGGTGATTACCGCGTTCGCGGCGAAGACCGGGGATGCAGGGCCGCGCCCGTCCTGATTCAGTCGTGGACTTCGAAGTACAGCAGGGAGTGGTCGGAGTAGCTGCCGATCCACTTGTCCTTCGCGGCCTCTGTGGTCTCCTGCGTCCAGCCCCGAACTGCCACGTTCGCGTCGGTGCCGTCGGCACGCCGGAATGCCTTGAAGCGCAGATTGGTGCTGGCGTACACGTGATCGAGGTTCGATGGCGGCAGCGATGACTTGCTGCCGTTGTACCAGGTGGCATCGTGGGTCTTCGGCAGGCGGCGCATGCCGACCTTTGCCTTCGCGGCGTACTTGTCCCACTTGGCGAGTTCCAGGGTCGAATCGATGCTGCGGTCGAACGGGTACTTCATGCCCATCGTGTTGAGATCGCCGAGGAACAGATAGCGCGCCTTGCCGGTGCCGCCCTCGGCCTTGTCGAGCGTGGCGCGGAAATCGAAGGCGCGTTCCAGCATGTCGTCGCGCAGGCCCATGCCACGAGGGTCGTTGCCGCTCGACAGATGGAGGAACAGCAGTCCGTAGTTCACGCCGTCCCGGACGATCGTGACGAGCTGACCGGGGCGCATGTGCGTCGTACCCGACTTGAACTCGATCTTCTGGGTGATGAAGGCGGTGAGCGTCTTGCGCACGCCGACGAGGATCTCCTGGGTCTGCGGCCCCTCGGTGATCTGGAAGGTGTAGTCCGGCATCTTCGCGACCAGCTCGTTGAAGATCGTCGCGCCTTCGACCTCGAAGAGACCGAAGACATCGGGTCGCTGCGCATCCAGGAAGGCGATCACGCGCTTGACGCGGCCCGGGTCCATGTCGAAATGCTCGACGTTCCAGGACGCGACGGAGAAGAGCTTGGGCATGACAGGACTCCCTTGTGTGGGGCGGAACGTCGAAGCTACGCCGAGTGGTGCATCATTTGCAATATGACGTCGATCAGTCTTCGCAAAGCGCAGGCGGACAGTCCGCGTGACGACAACGCGAAGCATCCGGAGGGGAACATGGCAAGACTCGAAGGCAAGGTGGCGGTGATCACGGGAGCGGGCAGCGGGATCGGGCTCGCGTCTGCCGAGGCATTCGCGCGGGAAGGGGCGAGGCTGGTTCTCGTCGGGCGCAATGAAGACGCTCTCAAGGCGGCCGCAACGTCCATCGGCGCAGCACGGACCGCCGTCGTGGCAGCGGATGTCGCGGAGCCGGAAGCGAACGAGCGGATGGTACGACAGGCGGTGGAGCGGTTCGGCGGGCTCGACATCTTCGTCGCGAATGCGGGCATCGAAGGGGTGTCGACCCCGATCGAGGACTACCCGATCGAGATGTTCGACCAGGTGATCGCGATCAATCTGCGCGGCGTGTTCCTCGGTCTGAAGGCGACCATCCCGGCGCTTCGGGCGCGCGGCGGCGGGAGCATCGTCGTACTCTCGTCCATCGGCGGCATCCGCGGTCGCGGTCAGGGCAACTCCGCCTACATCGCCAGCAAGCACGCGGTGATCGGTCTGATGCGCACGGCGGCCCTGGAAAATGCCGCCCACGGCATCCGTGTCAACGCGGTGCTGCCCGGCCCGGTGGAGACCCGCATGATCCGCAGTATCGAGGAGAGCCGTTCGCCCGGTGCACCCGAAGTGGCTCGGGCGACACTGCTCTCGGGGGTGCCGATGAAGCGCTACGGCACACCGGCGGAAGTGGCCAACGTCATCCTGTTCCTCGCCTCCGACGAGTCGAGCCTCTGCAGCGGCGGCACGTTTTCGGCGGACGGCGGCCTCGCGGCGGCGTAGCGGGAGCGGGGACGCAGCCGGGCACCCACGGAGTGCCGTGTCACAATCGGGCGAGTCCCGGCTTGCAGTGGCGCGCCGGATATCGGACAGCGGAGTGACGGGATGCAGGCGTTGAACGCGAAGGTGCTCGGAATCGGCTCGGTCATTCTGATCGTGGCGCTGGTGATGTCCGGCCTGCAGCCCTACGACCGGGCCACGTGGATCATGGAAGTGCTGCCGGTGATCATCGCCCTGCCGATCCTTTGGCTCACGTTCCGCCGGTTTCCGCTCACCACGCTCCTCTACGTGGCGATCGTTCTGCACGCGCTGGTGCTGATCATGGGTGGTGCCTACACGTACGCGCGGGTCCCCATCGGTTTCGAGATCCAGCACCTGTTCGGCTTTGCACGCAATCCGTACGACAAGATCGGCCACTTCATGCAGGGCTTCGTACCGGCGCTCGTCGCGCGGGAGATCCTGATCCGCGGGGAGTTCGTGCGGGGCGCGCGCATGCTCGCCTTTCTGGTGTTGTGCGTGGTGCTTGCCATCAGCGCGACTTACGAACTGATCGAATGGGCGGCGGCCGTCGCGATGGGGCAGGGCGCGGACGAGTTCCTCGGTACGCAGGGCGACGAGTGGGACAGCCAGTCTGACATGCTCTTCGCGACGATCGGCGGGGTGGCCGCGCTGCTGTTGCTATCAGGCGTGCAGGATCGGCAGATCCGGGCCCTGCAGCACTGACTTGCCTGGGAGACGGCGAGGCACTTTTTCTTCTTTCTATCTCTGGAGT
>CAZEDA010000158.1:6096-7694 GCA_964510915.1 uncultured Rhodocyclaceae bacterium
GGTTTCGAGGTGCACAACATCGCGCCCGCCGCGGGTGAGCGGCTGGTGGCGATCGGTCGCGCGGTCAATGTCGGCCGGACGATTGGCGTGTCGCGGGCCGATGTTTACGCGTTGCGCGATGGCGTGTGGTCGCTCGTCACCATCGCCACGACGACAGCGCGATTGTTCGGCCCTGCGGGCCGAGGCTGACGGGCAGTGTGATCGGTCGGCGCGTTTCGCACGGAGGCTGTGATGCGTAGCCCGGACTCCGTCCGGGGAATTGCATGCGGCGTTGAGATTCGAGGCACCGTCCCGGGCGGAGCCCGGGCTACGAAGAGCGGAATGTGACCTGCGTAGCCCGGACTCTGTCCGGGGCGATTTGCGCAGCCGGAAGATTCGACGCACTGCCCCGGGCGGAGCCCGGGCTACGGAAGGCGGATCGCGTGATTCGTAGCCCGGACTCTGTCCGGGGCGTTCGCTTCACCAGCGCACTTCGAACTCGCACGCGGGATCGCCAGCCGCTTCGCACGCGGTCTGCACGGCGATGGCTTCCGGGTGCACGAGTGCCCGGTACAGGTCCTCGAAGGTCGCCGCGTAGAACTCGCACAACGGCTCGTCGGACGTGGCGTCGCGACAGAGCGGACAACCCGTGATCGTGAGACGAACCGGGCGACCGGCGCGGGCCTCGAACTGGCCGCTTCCGGCGAACGTCCACGAATGCCCGGACACCGCAGCGAGCAGCACCCGGCTCGCTATCGCTGCCGGCAGCTTCGGCAGCAGCCATCGCATCGGTTTCGGGATCCGATGGGCGAGGAGGTACTTTGCCGTCAGTCTGCCCGCCTCGCGCGAAAGGTCCCGCGCAACCCCATCGCCGAACTCCGCGCGCAATGCGGCGTGCAAGCGGGTGACCTCGCTTTCGTCGACCATCCGTGACGGCGGTGCCGCAAGGTAGCGGGCGATTCCCGCCGCCAGAAACAGACGTGCCGTCGCAGCGGTGCCGAAGCGCGCGGCGACGGCCTCGCCCAATCGGGTGATGGCGTTCGGGCCGATGCGCCCGTCCGTCGGTGCGCGCGGCGGGCGTTGCCCCCGACCCTCCGCGATCGCGGAGAGTCCCCCTGGCGACGTGGCCGGCTGCACGGGAGGCTACCGGCCCGCGCCCATGTCCATGGGCTCCAGCTCTTCCGTCAGCTGCTCCGTCCCGCCGCCGCAGGCCTTGGCGACGGCCGCCTCCTGCACTTTGCGGCGTTTCAGCGCGAGTTTCGCGTCGTGCACGGTGACCCATCCTTCGTTCGGCGCCGCGCCGGCCGTGGCTTCACGCGTGCGTTCCTGGTCGAAGTGGAAGTCCACCTTGCCCTTCGACTGCGGCCCCCAGTAGCCCACGCGCCCAAGGTCGTAGAAGGTGCGCTGGAAGCCGCTCTTCATGAACGCCTTCAGACAGCCGAGCATGTAGCTGCGCTTTTCCTTGTTGCGGATCCACGGGTACTCGAGGAACGACTTGCGCATGTAGAAGCGCCGGTAGTTGTGCATCACGCGGTCGAGCAGTTCCGTGCGCTCCATGGCGTCCGGCTTGATGATGGGCGTCACGAAGTTGTACTTCTCGAAGTCGAAGATCTCCACCT
>CAZEDA010000159.1:0-5583 GCA_964510915.1 uncultured Rhodocyclaceae bacterium
CGGGTCGAGGAGACAATTCCCTTGATGTTCTTTTCGAGCGTTTCCCAGAAATCGTTCTTTGACTTCGTCGTGACTGTTGCGGAGGAGGCGTTGCTCCCTCCTCCCGTACCCCCCGCTCCCCCGGTCGCCCCTCCCGCGCCGCCTGCACCTCCGGCAGTCACGGTCCCGATCTGCCCGGACACGGCAACGGTGGAATCCGTCTCGCGCGTCACGTTTACGTAGTTGACCCGGTAAGTGCGGGTGTAGGGAGTGTCCGGTATCACGTAGATCGTGCGACCTTCCTGCTTCCAGCGGAGATTCACCTGCCGGGCGACACGATCGAGGATCGCGGGCAACGTCTCGTCGATGGCGTTCAGGCTCACGAGCCCGGAGAGCGCCGGGTGAACGTCGATGTTCTGCTTGGTGTCGCGGGCCAGGGCGAAGAGAAGTTCCTTGAGGGGGACCTCGTTCACCACGACGCTATAGGTGGGCAGACGCGCCTGACTGCGCGGGGGCGGGACACTTGGCGTCGTGACCGGCGCCGGGACTTCATCCATTCCGGCCTTGGCATTCTGGTCGAAGATGTGGGCCGACGAGACGGGAAGGCGCGGGGAAGGGTAGGAACAGGCCCCCACGAGGGACACGAGCAGCAGTGTGCCGAGTCGAGCGCGCCAGATCCGGGAGCATTCGAGGATCTCGGCGCCCCTGGGTATCGAGCCGAACGCTTTAGGGTTGCTGAAGATCATCGACGCGCTGCGCTCCTTCGACCGGTTGGCTGCTGTTGCATCGGCGAGCCGAGAGTGCTCCGCCCTGAACGCCCTACTGCTGGCAAAGACTATTCCAAACGAAAACGTCTGCCGCACCCGATAGGCTGGTCCGATGCCCGCCCGAGGCCGCGTGATCCATGGGCATCCGCCGCCCCAGGTGCCGCGAAAGCCCTAGGCGCGCGCATAATCGCCATCGTGACCGGGCCGATTACGGTACCGATGAAAAGCTTTCAGATCAATAGACTTTTGAATTCTTCTAAGAAGATCGTGCAGCTTTCCCGCGGCGTGGGTCCCCGGGAGGGTTCCGATGTACGCTGAGCCGCGAGGTAGCGCTCTGGTTCCGACGAGTGGGGTGAGGGGGTCTCGGCGTGGACTACCCGCAGTCTCACGACGATCGCGCACCCTAAAGGTGCGGGCCGGCGGGGTGTCAACGTTCCCGACGACCGAAACGCAGATGTGAGCGATTGCTGACTGCCTGAATCCGGTCGTCTCAGCTTCGCAGCAGAAACCAGGCGACCGCAGCCGCCGCCGCGCACAGTGCAACCGCCATGGGCGCCCAACGCGGCAATCGGGGGGAGACCTTGCCCAGGGTGGACCCGTTGCGGCGAGTGAACTCGGCGTCGGCGATCGCATTGCGCACGTGGTCGGGCGTCAGCGTATGCGTCCCTTCCGAGTACGCCGCCAGCAGCGCCTTGTCGGCGATGATGTTTACCCGTCGGGTGAGTCCGCCGCTTGCCTTGGCGATGGCATCCACGAGCGGACGGGAGAACAGCGAGGGGCCGCGATACCCGGCCGCACGCAGCCGGAAGGCGAGGTACTCCGCCACTTCATCCCGCGACAGAGGGTTCAGCCCGAAACTGTGGGTAATCCGTTCCCGCAACTGGCGAATCTCCGGCCGCGTCAGCGTTTCGTCCAGTTCCGGCTGGCCGAACAGGATGATCTGCAACAGCTTGTGCTGTGCGGTTTCCAGATTCGTGAGCAGCCGGATCTCCTCCAGCGTCGCGATCGGCATCCCCTGGGACTCCTCGACGAAGAGCACCACCTGACGCCCCTTGGCATGGCGCCCCACGAGATAGGTGTGCAGGGCGTGCAGCGTCTCAACGCGCTTCGCGTCACGAGGCACTTTCAGTTGGAGTTCGATCGCGATCGCGTGAAGGATCTCGTCCGGGGAGACGTTCGGGTTCGTGAGGTAGACGATGTCGACGTTGTCGGGCAGGCGCTGAAGCAGGACGCGGCAGAGCATCGTCTTGCCGCTGCCGACTTCTCCCGTGACCTTGATGATTCCCTCGCCCTCCGACACCGCATAGAGAAGGGCCTCGAGCGTGGCGCCGCGGTTGCCGCCTTCGAAGAAGAAGTCGGTATCCGGTGTGATTTTGAAGGGAGGCCGATTCAGGCCGAAGAACTCGTAGTACAAGTCGCCGATTTCCGGATGCGTTATGGAAGGAGTCTTCAGGGACCGGTTCGGTGGCCACGGGCATCGGCTTCGGAGCTCAACCCGTGCGTCTGGATTCTGCTGTACAGCGTCGTGCGATGCATGCCGAGAATGCGCGCAGCCCGCGTCAGGTTCCCCTGCGACAGCGCCAGGGCTGCCTGGATGAAGCATCGTTCCCACTGCGCCAGATAGCCGTCGAGGTCAATGATGCGCTTTCCCTCCAGAATACGCATCGCCGCTTCCAGTGTCGCCGGCTGTTCCATCGAATCCGGCGTCACACGTGCTAGCGCCGAGAGGTCCAGTTCCGCGACGAGAGCCTGGTGGTCCACCACGGTGCCGTGATGTTTGGTCACGAGCCGGATAACGATGTTTCTCAGTTCGCGGACGTTGCCGGGGAAGGGGTAGTCGAGCCATGCGCGCTGCGCGTCGGCGGCCAGTTCGCACGGCTTCACGCCTGCCTGGTTGGCGTAAAACGTGGCGAAATGCGAGAAGAGCAGGAGCTTGTCCTCGCCGAGATCCCGGAGCGGAGGCACCTGCACGGTGAATACGGACAATCGGTGGTACAGATCGACGCGGAACCTGCCGGCGAGAATCTCCTGACGCAGATCCCGATTGGTGGCGGCGATCACGCGCGCCCGACTGACGCGCGACAGGGTTTCGCCAACGCGCTGATACTCGCCGTTTTCGAGTACGCGCAGCAGCTTCGCCTGCAGTTCCAGCGGCAGTTCCCCGATCTCGTCGAGGAACAGCGTTCCCTCGCTGGCATCCTCGAAGTAGCCGGATCGGGCAGCGGCAGCACCCGTGAACGCGCCCTTGGCGTAACCGAACAACGTCGGTTCCACGAGTGTCGGAGAGATCGCGGCACAGTTCAGGGCGAGATAGGGACCATGGTTCCTGGTCGAGCCAGTGTGCAGCGCGCGGGCAACGAGTTCCTTGCCGCTCCCCGACTCGCCCTCGACCAGCACCGGGAACGGTGCGGCAGCGTACTGGCGGATCTGCTGACGCAACTTCTCGATCGCCGAGCTCCGCCCCATGATGCCGACCGTGTCGCGAACGTCCGCAATCTCGGCGTCGCCGATGTGCCGCGCGCGGAGCAGCAATTCCTTGAGTACGGCGGGTTCGCAGGGCTTCGGGACGAAATCGACCGCGCCAAGCGCCCGTGCGTGGCGCGCATTCGCTTCGTCGTTCTGGCCCGACAGCACGACGATCTTGATGGCAGGCGCCGCGGCGAGCAGTTCGGAGATCAGCCTCAGTCCCTCGTCGGGTCGATGGGGAGTGGGAGGCAGCCCAAGGTCCACCAGGGCCAGTCCAGGGACAAAGCCGAGTCGGGCAATCAGGGCGCGGGCGGCACCGCGGGATTCCGCCGAGTGGACGGAAAAATCTCTTCCCAGGACGAAGGCCAGCGTTTCGGTGATCAGCGGATCATCGTCGACGAGAAGCAGCGCCGGCTTGTTGGTCGCATCGGCAGGCACCGTACATCTCCGAAGTGGGCATCGAGGGAGCGTTCGATTGTGCCAGAAAGGGGCTGGAGAACCCCGATCCGCCGGGGATCCCGTCGGCAGGGCTCATTCCTGCGCGGCGGCGCGTTCGATCCTGTGGAGGAACGCCCTCTCGAGGGATTCCTCGTTCTCCGCCGTCCGAAGCGCGGCCGGCGATCCGGAGAATCTCAGCGCCCCTGCGTGAAGAATCGCCATGTGCGAGCACATTTCATCCACATCGGCGAGGGCGTGCGACGTGAGGAAGATGGTGCAGCCGGCACGGTGGCGCTCCGTCAGCACGGCTTTCAGTCTCGCGCGTGCCTGCGGATCCAGACCGCTTGCGGGTTCGTCGAGCACGAGAATCGGGCGCTTCGACAGCAGGCAGGCGGCGAGCCCGAGTTTCTGGGTCATGCCCTTCGAGAATGCCCGGACGGGCTTCTGGAGGGCGCTGCGGTCGAGTTCCAGGCTGCCGAGTGCTGCCGCGATGGCTTCGGCGTCCAGAGAGTGGCCGTATAGTCTGGCCATCAGCGACAGGTAATCGGCGCCCGTTGCATAAAACGGCGCATTGAAGCGCTCCGGCAGGTAGGCGATCGACCGCCGTGCCGATGACAGCGTGCTGCGGACGTCCAGCACGAGGATTTCTCCGGCGTCCGGGCGGGTGGCGTCCAGCAGGCAGCGCAGCAGCGTCGTCTTGCCGGCGCCGTTGGCGCCGACCAGACCGAAAAGCGACCCGGACGGCACGTCGAAGTCGACGCCGTTCAGCGACAGCGCCGTTCCGAAGCGCTTGGTCACTGCGCGAAAGCGAATCGCCGGTGCGGCAGGATTCGAGGCGGTCTGCGTCATCCGGTGGCGCGAGCGGGAGGGAACCAGCGGGACGGTAAACGAATCGAAAGGCCACAACAAGCCGATGCGGGGAGCATCCTTTACAATCCCCGCTCCTCAACCGTCAGGGACCCAGTGACCACCTCCCCCCTCGTGGAACTCGCGGACGTCGAGTTCTCCTATGCCGCCCGGCCGATCCTGAAGGGCATCAACATGCGCTTTCCCAAGGGGAAGGTGGTGGCGATCATGGGCGGCAGCGGCTGCGGCAAGACCACGATCCTTCGTCTCATCGGCGGCCAGATCAAGGCAACGCGCGGCCGGGTCACGGTGGCCGGCGAGTCGGTGGATGCGCTGTCGCACGCCGACCTGTATGCCATGCGCCGTCGAATGGGCATGCTGTTCCAGTTTGGCGCGTTGTTCACGGACCTCACGGTATTCGAGAATGTCGCGTTCCCGCTGAGGGAGCACACCAAGCTGCCGGAATCGGTCGTGCGGGATCTGGTCCTGATGAAGCTCCATGCCGTCGGTCTGCGCGGTGCAGCGGCGCTCAAGCCATCGGAGTTGTCGGGCGGCATGGCGCGTCGGGTCGCGCTAGCGCGGGCGATTTCGCTCGATCCGATGCTGATGATGTACGACGAGCCGTTCACCGGTCTCGATCCCATCTCGCTCGGCATCATTGCCAATCTGATTCGCCGTCTCAACGACGCTCTGGGCGCCACGTCGGTTCTGGTCACACACGACGTGGAGGCCTCCTTCAAGATCGTCGACTACGTCTATCTGGTGGCGTCCGGTGTGATCGTGGCGGAAGGAACACCCGACGAGATTCGCGATTCGAGCGAACCCTTGGTGAGGCAGTTCGTCCGCGGGGAGGCCGACGGGCCTGTCGGTTTCCATTTTCCGGGGACCTCCTATCCGGAGGATTTCGGCCTTCCTGGAGTTCCGAAATGATCGGTGCGATCGACCATGGACTTCGGCTGATCGGCGGGCGCGTCGTGGACGGCATCTGGAAGATCGGTGCCGCCAGCCGCTTCACCGGCACGATCCTGCTGCGGTCGGGAATGAGCTTCCGGCGTCTGCAGCTTACCCTCGACGAAGTCTATTTCAC
>CAZEDA010000159.1:5683-7666 GCA_964510915.1 uncultured Rhodocyclaceae bacterium
GAACAACTGTCCGCGATGGAGATGATGGCGGTGGATCCCTATGCGAGGGTCCTGGCGCCCATTTTCTGGGGCGGGACCATCTCCATGCCCCTTCTTGCCGCCATCTTCAGCGCGTTCGGGGTGTTCGGCGGCTATCTGATCGGCGTGGTGATCATCGGAGTCGACTCCGGCGCCTTCTGGTCCCAGATGCAGGCCAGCGTCGATCTCTGGAACGATGTGATGAACGGTGTCATCAAGAGCGCGGTGTTCGGCGTGGCCGTCACTCTGATCGCCCTGTTCGAAGGATTCGACGCACCACCCACCGCGGAAGGTGTGTCCTACGCGGTCACCCGGACAGTGGTCACCTCGGCGCTGGCCATTCTGGCGCTCGATTTCGTGTTGACCTCGTTCATGTTCACAGGGGTTTGAAATGAAACGTACTACCGTGGATCTGTGGGTCGGGGTCTTCGTCACGGGCGGCCTGATCGCGCTGCTGATCCTTGCACTCAAGGTGGGGAACGCGTCGTCTGTCAGCGCGACCGATGGCTATCGCGTTTTCGCGGAGTTCGACAATATCGGCGGCCTCAAGCCGCGTGCGCCGGTGAAGAGTGCCGGGGTCGTGGTCGGGCGGGTGGAGAGCATCGGGTTCGACAACAAGAAGTTCCTCGCCCGGGTGACCCTGCTGGTCGACAAGAAATACCAGTTCCCGACGGATTCCTCGGCGTCCATCCTCACCGCGGGTCTGCTCGGCGAGCAATACATCGGTCTGGACGGCGGCGGAGAGGAAGTGATGCTCAAGGATGGGGACCAGATGAAGCTGACTCAGTCGGCCATGGTTCTCGAGAAACTGATCGGGCGATTCTTCGCCTCCAAGGCGGCCGAAGGGCCGTCGTCGCAGGAATGAGTCCCTGACGATGCAATCCAAGGAGAACACGATGCTTCGGAAGTCCTGGAACACCTGGAATGGCATGCTCGGCCTCGCGTTCGCGGCCCTGCTCTCGATCTCGGGCCTGGCCCGCGCGGATCTTCCCTCACCGGATGCGGTGGTCCGCGGGACCAGCGAGGATGTGCTGCGTCAGGTTGCCGACGACAAGGAACTGCGGTCCGGCAACACGACGAAGTTGATCGAGCTGATCGAAACCAAGATCCTCCCCCATTTCGATGTGGCGAAGATGACGCGTCTCGCGGTCGGCAAGAACTGGCCGCGCGCCACGTCCGAGCAGCAGCGCGAACTCGTCAAGCAGTTCCAGACGCTCCTGGTGCGTTCGTACGGGGCGGCCTACAGCGCCTATCGTCAGGTGAAGGTGGAAGTCTCGCCGCTCAAGCTGGCCGGCGGCGAAACCGACGTCACCGTGAAGTCCAAGATCCTCCTGCCTGGCGGCGCGCCGCCTGTCTCGGTGGACTATGCGATGAACGCCACCGATACGGGGTGGAAGGTCTACAACGTCGTCGTCGAGGGCGTGAGCCTGGTGACCACGTACCGAAATGACTTTGCCGCGCAGATCGAGCAAGGGGGAATCGACGGACTCATCAAGAATCTGCAGGATCGCAACGCCAAGGCACTGCAGCCCGCCGCAGCCAAGAAATGATCCGGCGCGAGGGGGATCAACTGGTCGTCGAGGGTCCGGTCACGCTAGCGAACGTGATGCAGTTGATCGACGCCGGGTCGCGTGAGGTGCTTTCCGGCGCTCGGCGAGTGAATCTGGCGGGCGTCTCGGAACTCGATTCCGGGGCGCTGGCGATGCTGCTCGCCTGGCGTCGCGCCGCCGTCGCCAACAAGTCCGATCTCGTGTTCGAAGGGGTCGGGCCGGATCTCGTCAGTCTCGCAGACCTGTATGGCGTCGAAGTTCTGCTCCCGCTGAACGCCGGGGCCGCCTGAGACGTGAACTCCGCGGTAGAGATAAGAGGTCTGAGTAAGCGGTACGGCAAGCTCCAGGCCCTGGACAAGGTCGACCTGCGCATCGAGCGCGGGGAGTTCTTCGCGTTGCTCGGCCCGAACGGCGC
>CAZEDA010000160.1:0-6380 GCA_964510915.1 uncultured Rhodocyclaceae bacterium
CCGAAGCTCATGCCCGCAAAGGTGATCGGAATGTCCAGCTCGATGGGCTTCTTCGCATAGCGGGTGCCCAGTACCGTCTTCGTGTGGCACTTCTCGCGGTAGCCCTCGAGCGGATAGCGCGAGGCCGAACCGGCGAGAAACACGAGATCATCGAAGTGGGGGACGTGACGCTTGGCGCCGAGTCCGCGGATCTCGTAGAGACCATGCGCCGCGGCGTTCTGGATGTAGTCGATGACCTTGCGGTCGTAGCCCCAGCTTTCCTCCTGGGAGGGTCGTCGGACATGTTCGACGGGCTGTCTGGGCTCAACGGGCTTGTTCATGGTGTTCTCCTGGCGACATTCGCCTGGCGCGGCGCCGCACGCGGGCGGCATCCGCGTGATCAGTATTCCTGGTTGGCGTCCGCGTTCCAGTGGTAGAGCTTCTTGGCCGAGGCAACGCGCTTGAACTCCGACGGCTGATAGGCGAATCCGGCACGCGCCAGCAACTCGGCCACCTTGGCGCGATCGGCGTCGGTCATCTCCTCCTCCTGCGCGTCGGCACCGAGAGACTTGATGCGACCGCGGACATAGATCACCGCCTCGTAGAGGGAATCACCCAGCGCGTGACCGGCATCTCCGCACACCAGAAGATGTCCGGCCTGCGCCATGAACGCCGAGTAGTTGCCGATGTCGCCGCCGACAACGATGTCGATGCCCTTCATCGAGATGCCGCAGCGCAGGCTCGCGTCCCCTTCGATGATGAGCGTGCCGCCATGGCCGGTGGCGCCCGCGGACTCCGACGCGAAACCCTTCACGCGCACGGTGCCTGACATCATGTTCTCGGCCACGCCCCACCCCACGTTGCCGTGCACGGTGACAGACGCCAGCTTGTTCATGCCGGCGAGGTAGTAGCCGCCGTGCCCCTTCACTTCGACGTTGACCGGATGATTGATGCCAACCGCGATCGCATGCCGTCCGCCGGGATGGTGCACCTCCACCTGATCCACACCGCTGCCGGGCAGCTCATGGTGCAGGAACTGATTGAGATCCCTCACCCGTGCCGTCGAGAGGTCGAACACGCGCCGCCGGTCGGTGGCGTTCACACCGTCCATGAGTAGATCTCCTCCGGCATCGGCTCGAACAGTTTCGCCTGATCGACGCCTGGCAGATGCGCCAGCGATCGGAACTCCGAAGCGATGGCCACGTAGTCGTCAGTCTCGGCCACGACCGCCGGCTTGCACGCGAATGCATCCCGCACGAGCGCAAGCTTGTTCTGCGTGCCGATGAGGAACGTGTAGAACCCGTCCAGCTCCTCGAAGCCCTTGCCGAGCGCCGTCTCGAGATCATCGCCCTCGCGCATGCGCCACTCGAGATAGCGGCATGCCGCCTCGGTGTCATTGTCGGTCTCGAACACGATGCCGCGATGTTCCAGCTTGCGCCGGATCATGTAGGGGTTCGAGATCGTGCCGTTGTGCACGAGGCAGAAGTCCTCGCCCGCTGTGAACGGGTGGGCACGATCCGGCGTCACGGCGGACTCCGTCGCCATGCGGGTGTGTCCCACCAGATGCGTCCCGGAGAAGGACCCGAAGCGATAGCGCTCGGCCACGCTCGCGGGATGCCCGGTGTCCTTGTAGATGTCCATGACGCGGCCCGCCGCCAGGATGTGCAGCATCGGAAAGTGTCCGCGGACCCAGGGCTTCACGGCGTCGGCCGGTTCGTCGCAGGTGAGGATCGCGTGGTTGCCCTGCACGCCCAGTTGCGCCTCGGGGCCGAACCGCTTGATGAACTCGCCTTCGAAACCGCCCCAGTCGTAGTCCCAGACCGGCGCGTGCAGGCTGTACTTGCGCTGTCCTTCGGGCAGCGCCGCCGTGAAGACGGCCATGCCGGCGGACTCGGGTCCGCGCGCGGCCATTTCCACGAGCATCGGCACCATCAGCGCGCCGAGCTGCTCGCGCAGTTCGGGCTTCTTGACGAGCAAACCGACGATTCCACACATGATTCCACCTCACTCGCAATGGCGGGTCGGCAACGGGCCGGCACCGCCCACACCATCAGAAGAATTCGAGATAGCGCTCGACTTCCCAGGTCGAGACGTGCCGCTGGTACTCCACCCACTCCATGCGCTTCAGGCGCAGGAACTCCTTCGCGAGATCGTCACCCAGCGCGCCCGTCAGCACCTTGTCCGCCTCCAGCGCATCTAGCGACTCGTTGAGATTCTGGGGGAGCACGCCGATGCCGGCGTCCCGCAGTTGCTCGGAAGACCACTCATAGAGGTTGGTGTTGTTCGGCTCGCCCGGATCGAGCTTGCGCTCCACCCCGTCCATGCCGGCAGCCAGGATGCCGATCGTCGCGAGGTACGGATTGGTGGAGCCGTCCGGCAGGCGCATCTCCAGACGCCCGTAGGGCACCCGCACCATGCAGGTCCGGTTGTTGTTGCCGTAGGTGATGTAAGCCGGCGCCCAGGTCGCACCCGACAGCGCACGACCCACCACAAGGCGCTTGTAGGAATTGACCGTCGGTGCGCAAAGCGCCGTGAGCCCGCGAGCGTGCGCGAGCAGACCGCCCAGGAAGTGGTAACCCATCTTCGACAGGCCCAGCCCGCGCTTGTCCTTGTCGTCGTGGAACAGGTTCTTCGTCTTGCCGTCGCCGATCGACAGATGGAAGTGGGCGCCGGTGCCGGTGCGGTTGGAGAACGGCTTCGGCATGAAGCTCGCGATGAGGCCCATCTGATTGGCGATCTCGGAGGCTGCCATCTTGAGAAAGATGAGGCGGTCAGCCGATGACATCGCGTCGCCGAAGGTGTAGTTCACCTCGAACTGGCCGTTCGCGTCCTCGTGATCGATCTGGTAGACGTCGATGCCGACCGCGCGGGTGGCCTGCACGAGGCGATCGAGGTAGGCCGACTGTCGTGCGAGTCCCTTGTAGTCATAGCAGGGCTTCTCGAGAGTATCGGTGTCATCGGCCGGCACGACACGACCGTCCGCGCCGCGCTTGAGGAGCATGAACTCCGGCTCGATCCCGGTGAAGAGGGTCATGCCCTTCTTCGCGAGCTTGTCGAGCTGGGTCTTGAGCGCCGTTCTCGAATCGTAGGCGTAGGGCTTGCCGTTGACGTGGCCCCAGGTGCACATGCGCGCGAAGCCCGGCATCCACGGAATCGCCTGGAGCGTGTCGAGATCGCCCACCGCCATGTAGTCGGGGCCCTGGGGGCCCATGCCGAACCCCCACAGCGCGAAGCCGGCGAAGCCCGCGCCGTCCTTCAGCACCATCTCCAGGTGTTCCACCGGTACCGCCTTGGCCTTGGCCGAGCCGTGGATGTCCACGAACTGGGCCAGGATGTACTTGATGTCGTTGTCCTTGAAGTACTTCTTTGCCTGCGCAGGTGTCATTGCCACTGTCTCCCCTGAGTCGTTCCCTTCTGGACCGGACCGGACTGTCGCCCGCCGGCAAGAACCGTCGATCGAATCCGCTACGTTCCCGTCGCAGCGTGAAGCTCCGGCCACGCCGCGGCCACGCCAACCGCACCACCGCCCAGTTCCTCCGCAATGCCGACGAGCGTCTCCCACAGGTAGGGACCGGAGGTGAAGTCACACCAGAGCCGGAGGACGGGCCGGCCATTCAGTTCACGCCGGATCACGGTGACCGAAACGCCCACCATCTGGGTGAGCGTCAAACCCGGACCGTCGGCGGGCACACCGGAGAAATCGACATTGCACGTCTGCACCAGCAGTTCCGGCACCCGTTCGCCCGTGAGCACCAGCGCACAGTCCTGCCGCAGCACGGGCGTCACACCGTCGATACCTGCGCGGATCAGCGGGCGGATGCGGCGAACCTCCGTGCCGGATGGCCCGTCTTCCACGAGGAACTCGGTACGCGCCAGGCGAGCCACGAGGCCGCCGCCGGGAAGGGAAACCCACTGGTTCGCGCCCGCGGGCACGGGAACACCCTGCGCCTCGAGCCACGCTGCCGCACCGCCACCCTTGAGGCCGCACCGCTCGAGGGACGAGACATCACACACGCCGACCGCACCCGCCTGGCGGACGTCGTCCGCAGAGACACTCACGGCGCACGGCATGCCGCGATAGGGAGCCCACTGTGCCTTTCGGGCGATGAGAGCCTGGGCGACCGGGCTCGAACGGACGGGAGTCATTGGCGCAGTCATGCGGGGGCCTTCTGGCGCGCGGAATCGGGATCGTAGAAGGGCGTCTTGACGACGCGGGCCTGGACCATCACACCGCCGTCCACGCGGATGAGGAGCGGCGTGCCTTCCGCCGTCATGTCGGGCGCGACGAATGCGAGTCCCACCACGCGGCCCAGCGTCTCGCTGTCGACGATGCTGGTGACCCGACCCGCGATGGCGCCATTGCGGATGACGAGGTGACACTCCTTCGGCGCCGTCCGAGCGCCGGCGGCGTCGACTTCGAAGCCCACCAGCTTTTGCCGGGGTCCGCGGCGCCGGACGATCTCCACGCTCCGCTTGCCCACGAAGAAGGGCTTCTCCATCTTCACGGCCCACTCGAGGCCGACTTCATCCGGTGCCGTGAGGCCGTCGGTATCCTGGCCGATGATGATGTGCCCCTTCTCCAGGCGCAGCACCCGCTGGGCTTCCACGCCGAAGGGACGGATGCCGAAGGGTTCACCAGCCGCCATGAGGGCATCCCACAGATGCGCGCCGTACTCGGCGGGCACGTGGATCTCGTAGCCGATCTCGCCGACGAAACCGACACGCATGAGCCTCGCCGGCACACCCGCCACGTCACCTTCACGCAGCGCAAGGTAGGGAAAGGCTTCGTTCGAGAGATCGAGGGACGTCAGGCCGGCGAGCACGTCGCGGGATTTCGGGCCCGCGAGATTCACAGCGGCAAAGCTGCCGGTCGTGTTCACCAGTCCCACCTTGAGACCCCATTGCGCATTCCAGCGCTGCAGTTCGCGGTAGATGTTGGTGGAGCCGGTCGTGGTGGTCGTGAAGTAGAAGTGCTGATCGGACAGCCGCGCGACCACACCGTCGTCGATGACCACCGCGGACTCGTCGAGCATCACCGCGTATCGGGTCATGCCGACTTTGAGCGTCGAAAACTTTCCGGTGTAGACGCGCTCCAGAAACTCCGCTGCGTCGGGGCCGTAGACCTCCAGCTTCCCCAGCGTGCCGACATCGATGAGCCCGACGCCGGAGCGCACCGCGCGGACTTCCTCCCGAACCAGCTCCGCCTTGCGCTTGCCGGGAGCGCCGTAGTACTCGGGACGCAGCCATACGCCTGCCTGCATCCACACCGCACCGAGACCCACGTGCCGCGAATGCATCGGTGTCTCCCGATGCGGATGAAAGCCCCGGCCGGCCAGATGCGACATCGGCACCGGATGGAAGAACGGTCGCGCCGTGGTGGAACCCACCTCGCCGGGCGACTTGCCCACGATCCGCGCGAGGATGCGGATCGCCGTCATGTTCGAGTGCTTGCCCTGGGAAGGCCCCATGCCCACCGTCGAGTAGCGCTTCATCAGCTCGATGTTGTCGAAGCCTTCCTGCGCGGCGTTGAGGAAATCCTTGACCTGAAGGTCCTCGTCGAAGTCGACGAAGTTCTTCCCGCCGGGATGGTCGACGATGGGATAAGGATGCGACGCGCCAGCCGGACCGCGCGGAACAGCAGCGGGCTCGGGCGCACTGAAGCCGCAATGCCGCGCGGCCAGCGCACCGGCGCGGGCACCGTCGGCCAGACGACCCTGCAGATCATGCACACCGTTCACGCGCCCCGCGGCGAACATGCCCGGCGTCAGTTCCATCGGGACGAACTGGTGCGTGAGATCGTCGTACTTCATGCGGCAACCGGACTGGTACAGAAGCGCCGCAGCCGGCGCCCAGCCCACGCTCATGAGAAGGCCATCGGCGGCGATCTTGACCGGGCGGGACGTGTCGGGTTGTCCCTGATCGTTCAGCGGACACACGACAACGCCGGACAAGCGGTCGGCCTGGCCTTCCGCCTCCCACACGCAGTGCCCGGGCAGGACGCGGATGCCGTGGTGCTTCACGCGGTCGGCCAGCTCATCGGATTCACCCTTGGCCCGGAGATCCACCACGCACGTGACCGACACGCCGTTCGCGGAGAGATCGAGCGCGGCACGGTACCCATCGGCGTTCGCGGTGAGCACGACGGCCGTGTGCATCGGCTTCACGGCGTACCGGTACATCAGACGCTGCGCAGCAGACGCGAGCATCACGCCGGGCAGATCGTTGTTGCGGAACACCGCCGGCTGCTCGAACGCCCCTTGCGCCACGACGACGGCTCCTGCACGGAGCTTCGTCATCCGCACCGGATCCACCAGCGGGACCCAATGGTCGGCATACCAGCCCGCTGCAAGGGTCGAGGTACGGATCGACACGTTGGGCATGGCGCGCAACCGGGCTTCCAG
>CAZEDA010000160.1:6480-7591 GCA_964510915.1 uncultured Rhodocyclaceae bacterium
GTGACATTGCGGAACACGCGCTCCCAATAGGCAGCGAGCGCCTTCGGGCGGTGGAACGCCTTGTAGTAGAAGCCGACCGGGAGGAAGCGCGAGAGACGGTCGAAGATGCGAAGCCGATCGGCTTCGACACCGCCCACCGTGTTGACCGCCGCGAGCGCCATGCCCTCCTCCAGCGCCTCGACGTCGGCGCGGAGGTTGAAGCGCTGGCCGGACTGCATCAGCGCGTTCACGTCGTGATTGGCGAGCGAGAGCAGTCCTCGCGGCCGGTGGTACTTGAAGCTGCGCCCGAGAACGTGGACGCCGGACGCCCATAACGCGCTGGACGGGACATCCCCTGCATAGCCGGAAAACGCCCGCCCCTCGAACTGGAAGGAAAGCTTGCGGGACCGGTCGATCCATTCGCCTTCGACGGGTGGCAGACGGGTGCTCATCGGACCTCACCCTCGGGCGATTCGCCCGGCAGCCAGGTGCGAAGGATCCGGTCGAGCGACACGTCGCGCTCCGCGTAGAACCAGGTGCCGCTGGCGATGTGATACCACCACTCGACCTTCACGCCGGGAATGCCACTGCGATGGAACACATAGTCGGCCCACTGCGGGTCCGTGCAGTCGGCGGGCGGCATGGTGCGGACCTCGCCGCCGTAGGCGAACTCCGAGACCGGGCGGGGACCATTGACGGGACAGGTGAGCAGCTTCATGTCGGCAAGGCAGAAAAGTCGGCAGCCACGGCGTCCGGTACGTGATGAGGATCAATGTCCGACACTCGCCGCTCCTTTCTCGCCCGTGAGCTGGTAGTTCTCGAATCGCGCGAGGCCGAAGCCTTCGATCAGCGGGTGATTGCGGTCGTTGGCGACGGTGTAGGACATGGTCTTGCCGCAGACGGGCGTGGCCTTGAAGCCCCACGTGCCCCACCCTGCATCGAGGTAGAAGCCTTCCACGGGCGTCTTGCCCATGATCGGCGCGAAGTCGGGCGTCATGTCGGCCATGCCGGCCCACTGGCGGTTGATGCGCGCGTGGGAGAGGAAAGGGAACATGTCCAGCATGTGGGCGGCGAGACCCTCCACGAAGTCGAGCGTCGACCGCGTGGAGTGCAGTTCGTAAGGGTCGAGCGA
>CAZEDA010000161.1:0-7552 GCA_964510915.1 uncultured Rhodocyclaceae bacterium
TCTGCGCCAGTACTTCGACGGCACCGTGGATGCCTGGGGCATCGTCCGCGACCGCAACGGCACGATCTCCGAGCGGTTCACCGTCGAGATCCAGGCCACGTGGAAGGGCGACGTCGGCACGCTCGACGAGCGGTTCAAGTACTCGGACGGCCGCACGCTCCAACGCATCTGGACCCTTCGCAAGTCCGGCGACCGCTACGTGGGCACCGCAGCCGACGTGGTCGGCGAGGCGGCCGGCGAAACGGCGGGCAACGCCTTCCGCCTCCAGTACGTGCTCGACTATCCTTACCGCAGTTCCACCATCCACCTCAACGTTGATGACTGGATGTACCTCATCGATGACAAGGTCCTGCTCAACCGGTCGTCCATCACGAAGTTCGGCTTTGAGGTAGCCCAGGTCATGATCAGCTTCCGCAAGCGCGACTGAGAGCCCGACGATGCCTCTCAATTCTCCGGTGACCGACTGGGCGGCCCAGCGCGTCTGGGTCGTGGGTGCATCCTCCGGCATCGGCGCCGCCATCGCCGCGGAACTGCAATCGCGCGGCGCGCGCGTCGCCGTGTCGGCGCGCAACCGCGACAAGCTGCAGAAACTGGCCGGTGCCGCACCCGACCGCACCCTCGTGCTTCCGCTCGACGTGACCGACGCGCCGGCCGTCCGCGCGGCCTTCGCGTCCATCGAGTCCGCCTGGGGAGGGCTGGACATCGTTCTCGCCGTCGCCGGCAACTACCTGCCATTGCGGGCCACCGAATTGCAGGCCGCGCCGATCGGCGAGCTGTTCGCGGTCAACGTGCAGGGCGTGCTGAACGTCCTGGAGCCGGTGGTTCCCCACCTGCTCGCGCGGCGCGGCGGGCACATCGCGATCGTCGCGAGCGTCGCCGGGTACCGGGGGCTGCCCAAGGCGCTGGGCTACGGCCCGACCAAGGCGGCCCTCATCAATCTGGCGGAAGTGCTCTATCTCGATCTGGCGGGCGCGGGTGTTGGCGTGCACATCGTCAATCCGGGGTTCGTGCGGACGCCTCTCACGGACGGCAATGACTTCCGCATGCCCGCCCTGATCGAACCCGAGGAGGCCGCCCGGGAGACCCTGCTCGGGCTTACGCGCGGCGAGTTCGAGACCCACTATCCGAAGCGCTTCACCCGCTGGCTCAAGCTGCTGCGCGTGCTGCCGTATCGATGGTATTTTCCCCTGGTGCATCGCATTACCGGTCTTTGAGGGAACGCTGATCCGATTGCGCGGCTGCGTCCAAACGTCTCCAGCCGCCTGGGCCAGCCTTCCGGAAAGCCCCGTTCCGACCGCACCATTGCATCCGACCTACCGCAACCCATGGGCATAGACACGCTGGTGCAGTTCTTCGAGACACTCACGCCGGAGTCCGTCGTGGCATTGCCGCGGCACTACACGGAGGACGCCTACTTCCGCGACCCGTTCAACGAAGTCCGCGGGGTCGGCGAGATCACCGGCATCTTCACGCGCATGTTCGAGAACCTCCACGAGCCGCGCTTCATCGTGACCAACCGTATCGTGCAGGCCGATCAGGCGATGCTCGAATGGGACTTCCAGTTCCGCATCCGCCGTTTCCGGCCGCATCAGCCGTGGTCGATCCACGGCACCAGCCATGTGCGCCTCGCGCCGGATGGCCGTGCGAACTACCACCGTGACTACTGGGACAGCGGCGCGGAGCTGTACGCGAAACTGCCGGTCGTCGGAGGCGCCGTGCGCTGGCTCGCGAGGCGCATGGCATGACGACCCACGCCCGCGCTCTGGTGTGGTTCCGCAGAGACCTTCGCGCCTACGATCACGCCGCCCTCTCCCATGCCCTGCGTCACGCCGGTGCCGTGCATTGCGTGTTCGTGTTCGACCAGGAGATTCTCGATGCGCTCGAGAGCCGCGAAGACCGGCGTGTCGAATTCATCTGGCATGCCGTCACGCAGCTCAAGGCCGCGCTCGAAAAGCTGGGCGGCGGTCTGCACGTGCTGCACGGCCGCGCGCGGGACCTCATCCCGGCGCTCGCCGTGGAACTCGACGTGCAGACGGTGTATGCCAATCACGACTACGAACCGGCCGCCATCGACCGCGATGCCCACGTGGCCCATGCGCTCGCTGCCGCGGGCCGCGGGCTGCGCACGTTCAAGGACCAGGTGATCTTCGAGCGCAACGAAGTCCTCACCAAGGCCGGCAAGCCCTATCACGTGTTCACGCCCTACAAGAACGCGTGGCTTGCCCTTCTGGATGGCGGGGCGGTCGAGGCGCATCCCGTCAACGAGCACGCTTCCCGTCTTGCGCCCGCAGCCGGCACTGTCGTGCCGACGCTCGCGGCCATGGGCTTTCGTTCCACCAATCTGACGGATCTGAAGCTGCCGCTCGGCGCGGACGGCGCGAGGACACTGCTCGACGACTTTCTCACCCGCATCGACGAGTACGACAAGCGGCGCGATTTTCCCGGCGTACGCGGGCCATCGTATCTGTCGGTCCACTTGCGTTTCGGGACCGTGTCCATCCGGGAACTCGTGCGTCATGCCGCATCCCGGACGAGCCCCGGCGCACGCGTCTGGCTGTCGGAACTCATCTGGCGCGAGTTCTACTTCCAGCTGCTGTGGCACTACCCGCACGTGGTGAACGCGAGCTTCAAGTCGGAGTTCGATGCGCTCGCGTTCGAGAACCGGGAGGACTGGTTCGCCGCGTGGTGCGAAGGCCGGACCGGCTACCCGATCGTGGACGCCGCGATGCGTCAGCTCAACACCACCGGCTACATGCACAACCGCCTCCGCATGATCGCGGCTTCCTTCCTGGTGAAGGACCTGCGCATCGACTGGCGCCGTGGCGAGCGCTACTTCGCGAAGCACCTGAATGACTTCGACCTCGCAGCCAACAACGGCGGCTGGCAGTGGGCGGCGTCCACGGGCTGCGATGCGCAGCCGTACTTCCGCATCTTCAGCCCGGTGTCGCAGTCGGAGCGCTTCGACCCGACGGGCAAGTTCATCCGTCAGTACCTGCCGGTGCTGAGCGAAGTGCCTGCGCGCTTCATCCACGCGCCCTGGACGATGGGGCCGCTGGACCAGCAGGCCGCGGGTGTCGTGATCGGCCGGGACTACCCGGCACCGATGGTGGACCACGCCATCGCGAGGGTGGAGGCGCTGAAGATGTTCACGGCGATCAAGACGAAACCGGACGGGGGGTAATGGCGATGGGACTGCAATGGTCGGGGGTGGCGTCAGGGTTGAGCGCTGCAATGTTCGTGGGGATGGCTCTGTCGTGCGCGTCCGCCATTGCCGGCAACACGCCGCGCGTGGGTTCGCATCCGGAGAGCGCGTGTCTGAAGGACGGCTGCAACTACTACCTGGCGAAGGGGCAGTGCGCCTTCGCCGCCGACGGCGCCAGCGATCTTGTCGCGGTACTGAACGGCAAGCCCGTCAAGCTGAAGTTCAAGGAACGCCGGCCCATCTTCCGCAAAGTTCCGGACCGCAAGATCGCTGTCGGCAACCGCTTCGTCGCGCGCTATGACTCGGTCGACTCGCCGGACGGTGCCGTGCAGGTGCAGATCCTGGACACCGTCTATCAGCCGCTCGGTGCCTGCGAACCCGGTGTCGAAGGCTGCGCGGTGACGCACTACCGTTCCCAGGTGCGCATCACCGCGCCCCGCGCCATCGTGGAGTTTCAGGGCACGGGTGTCTGCCGCCCCGTCAAGCCGCAACCGGCCCAGTAGCGCCGTCCGGTTCCTGCGGACGCCGTGCTGTGCGTCAGGCGGTCCGGTACTTCTCGATGACCTTGGGGTCCGGATCGGCGCCGAGACCAGGACCGTCCGGAATGCGGATGCGCCCGTTGCGCGGCTGCATGTCCGGTCCGAGCGGTGGCATCTCCAGGTCGAAGAAGCGCCATTCCAGGAGCGGCGTCGTCTGGAAGGCCGCTGCGCAATGGAGTGCGGCGAGAAACCCGGGACCGTCGTAGAACGAGTGCGGCACGACCCTCGTGTTGGCTGCGCCGGCCAGGGTGAATACCTGACGCAGGGTCGAGATGCCGCCGCATTTGGTCGGGCTGGGCTGGAGCACGTCGACGGCGCCCGCGGACAGCATCTGCGAGAACTGCATCATCGTGGCCGCGTTTTCCCCGGCGGCGAGGCGCACGCGCGTGCGGCTGCGCAGATAGGCGAGGGCATCGATGTCCTCCGGGGGCCACACGGGCTCCTCGAGCCATTCGGGGTCCATCGCGGCGAGCATGTCGGCCTGACGCTGCGCCTCGTCGAGCGTCCACGGACAGTTGACGTCCAGCATGATCGGCACGCGAGGGCCCGCAGCGCCGCGGGCGGCGAGGATGCAGCCGTGGTCGATCTCATGGAGCTTGATCGCGCCGAAGCCGGCCTTCAGTGCGCGGTCCACGTTCAAGGCCACGCCGTCCGGCGTCGCATATCGGATCAGGCTCGCGTAGCAAGGCAGTTCCTCGTGACGCGCCCCGCCCAGCAGTCGGTGCACCGGCAGCCCGGCAGCCTTCCCCGCGATGTCCCACAGCGCGATGTCCAGGCCGCTCAGCGCGTAGATCACGGGACCGCCGCGTCCGAAGATGTGGAGCTTCTGCTGGGCTTCGAGCATCAGCGGTTCGATAGCCCCCGCATCGCGCCCGATGACGAGCGGGGCGACCACTTCGTCCAGGATGGCCTTGGTGGCCGGAATCACGTTGTAGCCGAAGGCCTCGCCCCAGCCGACGATGCCGGCATCTGTTTCGACGCGCACGAGCAGCGCATCTGCAGTCTCCCAGCGTCGGCCGCCCCATGCGGAGGCTTCGTCCGACCCGCCGGACGAATAGGGGATCCGCAGGACCATCGATTCCAGCCTGGCAATCTTCATCACGTTCTCCTTGGTCAGTGTCGTCGTCACCAGATGAAGCCGGTCACCAGTCGCACCGCGAACAGATCCTCGCCGAAGCGCAGGCCGATGCCGATGCGGTCGATCTCGAAGCCGAGCAGCTGCGTCGGACGGTAGGTGCCGAAGGTGAGTGCCACCTCGTACTGCTGGTTGACCGAGCGCCGCCCTTCCTGCGCGAACAGGAAGTCCATCTGGTTGAAGAACAGATAGTGGACCACATGCACGCCGATGTTGCTCGCCCGATCGAGCAGCAGACCGCCGGTGGGCATCAGGAAGTTGAGTCCCGTCGTGAACAGACCGAGGTTCTGCGTGACGCCGTCCTGCGCCGCGTTGCCTGCGTACAGGAGCGCGTTGCCGAGCGTGAAGTCAACGCGCTCGAACGCGCGGCTCCACGCGCTGCGCACGCCGATCTCGTACAGGGTGGAGCGGTTGCCGGTCGTGACGTCCTGCGCGTAACCGAGGGATGCGGTGGGACGCAGTGTCCAGTTCTGGCCGACATCCTTCTCGAACTCGATGCCGGGCATGACCGCGAGCGTGGCGAAGTTGCGGCTCAGCACATCGTTGACGGCATTCGACAGGTTGTAGAAGCCCGCGGTGACCGGCAGCTTCAGGCGGACGCCCCATTGCTCGTCGGTGCCGGGGCGAACCTCGTACCCGAAGGGCAGCTTCACCATGGTGACGGTCCGCTCGCCGACGCGATAGACCCCGGTGCCGAAGGTGGCGGCGTAGTACCAGTCGATGAGCTGCGCAGGCGTCTGTGCGCGCTCCTGCGCGCGTGCCGGCGCCGATGCCGTACCGATGCAGGCGAGCAGCAGAATCATCAGGCGCAGGAAACCGCTGGAGCGTGGCATCGACCGCTTCAAGTCTCAGAGACCTTCGACGAAACGCACGAGACGGGCCCGATCGCCCCGAGGCAGCGACACATAGCTTCGGCGTGCCCGGGCGGCCTGCCCGCCATGCCAAAGGATGGCTTCCTCGACGGATCGTGCGCGGCCGTCATGCAGGAGTTCGAGCGACTGCCCGCCCGCGCGTCGCGCGGCCATGCCCCAGAGTGGCGCGGTACGCCAGTCCCGTCCGCCGGCGTCGAACTCGGGGCGGCCGTCCGCGAGCGCCGCGCCGAGATCGTGCAGCAGCAGATCGGAGTACGGCCGGACGCTCTCCGTCCGCGGCTGCACGCCTTCGGTCGCCAGCGTGGCGGTCCATTGCGGGCGATGGCATGCGGCACAGCCTGTCTTCTGGAACAGGTGGCGTCCGCGCGCCTCGGCCCCGTGCGCGGAACTCGTCTCCGGCGCGGGCAGGTAAGTGAGGTGCGCCACGAGATCCTGCAGCGCGGTTGCGGTGAGTTCCGGGTGCGTCTGCGACGCCGCAGCAATGCAGGGTGCGTCGGCAGTCATGCAGTTCTCGTCAGGGAAGAGAGGAGAGGTCACGCCGATGTCTTCGTGCAATGCGCTTGCTGCCTGTTGTTCTAGTCCGGGCTGATTCGCCTTCCAGCCGAAGCGGCCGAGGGCGAGGCTGCCGGTGGCAACGTTCCACACGCGATTCGGTCGACCGGGCACGCCCAGCGATTTCGACAGCCTGGCCTGCGTGACTATCGCGTCTTCCGGAATGCTCGCGAGCCAGCCCGCTCCGGCAAGCATCGGGGGACGGCGAGGCGATATCCTCGTGTCCGAACCCAGCGGACCCGACGCGAGGTTTCGAAACTCGATCATCGGTTCCCGGAGTGTTGCGCGGTGACCGTCGGGAAACCGCACTGTGCGCGTGCGCCAGCGGATGGAGATGTCTGCCTCCGGCGCAACGCGACCCAGAATGCCCTGCGTCTGAAGCTGCAGTCCGTAGCGCGGGTGCGGCGCAGGACCGCCCTCGGTTGTCTTCCCCGGGACCGACACCCGGACCACCACGCCCGGGAACTCCGGGCGAGCGCCGCCTGTGGCGTGGCAATCCTCGCACGAGGCCGCGTTGGACCGCGGGCCGCGTCCCCACGTGCCGAACGCCGATGGCGCCACGACCCAGCGCCTTGCGAACTCCTCGGCACCGCGCTGCCTTTGCTCCCAGGCAGTGGCCGAGAAGTATTCGGGTCGGTCAGGCGCGGTGGCGGGCGTCTCGGCCTGCGCGATGCCGGAGACGATACAGGCGATGGCGCCCGCCAGGACTTTCACCCGAGGAAGTTCTGGACGATCGCGTTGAACTTGCCCGGATTCTCCATGAACATGAAGTGACTGCCGCCCTCGGAGGCGCCGAAGATCTCCACCTGCCCGCCGGGAATCTGCGCGGCGATCCAGCGCTGGCTGCGAGGCGTGAAGAAGCTGGCCTCGCCGCCCACCACCAGGGTCGGCAGATCGATGCGGCGGATCGTGTCGCGCCAGTCCTGCATGCAGTGGTCGACGAGCAGTCTCGCGGCGGGCGCACGCGGAAACTTGAGGTTCTCTCCGAGCACCCACGCGAGTTCGTCCGGGGAGTAACCCTTCGTGAAGAACAGGCCGTTCACCAGACCGGCGGTGGTCTTCTCGCCGTCGGGGCCGGCGAGCGCCGCGGCCGTGTCCAGCAGGCCCTTGGCGTCGAACAGCGCGCCGGCCTCCTGCTTCTCGTCGTCACTCCAGCCGGGCCAGAAGACGACGGCAGGTGCCTGGTCGATCAGCACGAGCTTCGAGAGTCTGTCCGGGCCGAACTGGTCGAGGTAGCTCCAGATCACCGAGC
>CAZEDA010000162.1:0-7539 GCA_964510915.1 uncultured Rhodocyclaceae bacterium
TCGAGGGCTTCGGGATTGGCCAGCGCCTCCTGATTCTTCACCGCCCGCCCATGCACGACGTCGCGCACGGCGAGTTCCACGATCTTTCCGCTCTTGGTTCGCGGAATATCCGAGACCGCCACGATCTTGTCGGGCACGTGCCGCGGCGTGGTGTTCGTACGGATGCGCTCCTTGATGCGCTTGGTCAGTACATCGTCGAGCCGGACGCCGTCGCGCAGGCGCACGAAGAGCACCACGCGCACGTCGTTGTTCCAGTCCTGACCGATCACGAGACTCTCCACGATCTCGTCCAGCTGTTCCACCTGGCGGTAGATCTCCGCCGTGCCGATGCGGACGCCGCCCGGATTGAGCACGGCATCCGAGCGTCCGTAGATGATCGTGCTCCCGTGTTCGGTGATCTCCATGTAGTCGCCGTGGCACCAGACATTCGGGAAGCGCTCGAAATACGCGGCGCGGTACTTCTTCCCGTCGGGATCGTTCCAGAACATCACCGGCATGGACGGGAACGGCGCCGTGCACACCAGTTCGCCCTTCTCGCCGATCACGGCCTTGCCGTGTTCGTCGTAGACCTCGACCTTCATCCCCAGGCCCCGGCACTGGATCTCGCCGCGCCAAACGGGCAGCCAGGGGCTGCCCAGCACGAAGCACGACACGATGTCCGTTCCGCCGGAGATGGAGGAGAGCAGCAGATCCGACTTGATGTTCGCGTAGACGTAGTCGAAAGCCTCGGCGACGAGCGGACTGCCGGTCGACGTCATGGTGCGCAGGGCCGACAGATCGTGGGTCTCCGCGGGCTTCAGCTTGAGCTTCGCGATGGCATCGATGTACTTCGCGGATGTGCCGAAGACGGTCATGCGTTCCTGCTGGGCGAGATCCCACAGCGCGCCCGACCCCGGGTAGAACGGCGAGCCGTCGTACAGGAGCAGCGTCGCACCCGTGGCAAGCCCCGACGCGAGCCAGTTCCACATCATCCAGCCGCAGGTCGTGAAGTAGAAGAGGCGGTCATCGGGCATCAGGTCCGTCTGCAGCTGATGTTCCTTCAGGTGCTGCAGCAGCGTGCCGCCCTGGCCGTGCACGATGCACTTCGGCACGCCCGTGGTGCCGGACGAATAGAGAATGCAAAGCGGATGATCGAAGGGGAGCTGTTCGAAGGCGATGTCGCCTGGCGTGTGTACCGACACGAACTGCGCCCACTGCTGTGCCTGCGGGATCGCCGACAGGTCGGCCTGTGTCGACAGGTACGGGATGACAGCCACGCGCTGGACGCTCGGCAGCGACTTCACCACTTCGGCGATCTTGCCGAGCACGTCGATCTGCTTGCCGCTGTACCAGTAGCCGTCCACCGTGAGCAGCACCTTCGGTTCGATCTGGCCGAAGCGGTCGAGAATGCCCTGCACCCCGAAGTCCGGGGAGCACGAGGACCAGATGGCGCCCACGCTGGATGCCGCGAGCATGCCGATGATGGCTTCGGGCATGTTCGAGACGACGGCGGCGACGCGATCGCCCGTCTTGATGCCCATCTTCCGGAACGCTTGCGACAGGCGCGAGACTTCGTCGTACACATCGCGGTAGGTGAGTTCGCGGCGGATCTTGTTCTCGCCGCGGAACACCATCGCCGGGTGGTCGTCGCGCCGACGCAGCATGTTCTCGGCGAAGTTCAGGCGTGCATCGGGGAACCACTTCGCCCCGGGCATGCGGTCGGCGTCGATCAGCGCGCGCTCGCCGCGCGTCTGCGAGATCACGCCGCAGAAATCCCAGACGGCGGTCCAGAACTGCTCCGGCTCGCGCACGGACCAGTCGTAAAGCGTGGGGTAATCGGTGAAGCGCTGGCCGTGGCGGGTAGCCACGAGATCGGTGAATGCAGCGAGATTTGCCCGGGCCTTGCGCTCCGGGGAAGGGGTCCAGACGGCTTGTGTCACGACGGAAAACTCCGAAAACGGCGGAAGAAGGCAGCGAAAGCGCTGCATGGGCCGATGTTAGCGCACGCGATGTGCCAGAGGCGCGATCTCAGGTCTTCCCCAGCCGCGCGGTCAGGTCGGCAGCGGCAGCCTTGAGGGTTCGCTCCACGCGCCCGCCGGGAGAGCAGTCCACCGTGCCCGCGTAGCCCAGCACCGTCAGGGCGAGCACCATGGCGTTGCGATGATCGAACACGGGCGCTGACAGGGCGTCGATGCCCGGAATGAGGGCGCCCAGGACACGGGACACGCCTTCGCGGCGGATCTTCGCCCACAGGCGACTCGCCGCCTCGGGGGAGGCAGGCACCCCCCGCGGCGGATTGCGGTCCGCACGCAGTTCGTCGGCGAGGAGCGCGGCGGTACGGCCTTCCGGCAGCCAGGCACCGAAGCAGCGGCCCGTGGCAGAGCGCAGCAGCGGCATGACACCGCCGGCGCGGACGTTCACGGTGACGATGTCCCGGGAGTCCTCCCAGCGGACGATGGTCGCGCCCTTGTTGCCCCACACGGCGGCGGCCACCGTGGCGTCGAGTTCCTGCGCGAGTGCCGGGAGCAAGGGCGTGGCAAGCCGGACGGCATCCAGCTGGCCGAGGGCCGCGAGGCCGAGGGTCAGCGCGAAGGGACCGAGGGCGTATCGGCCCAGGGAGGCGTCCTGCTCCACCAGGCCCAGCCGGATGAAGCTCGCCAGGTACCGGTGCGCCTTGGCGGGCGGCATGCCCGCCTGCGCGGCGAGGTCCTTCAGCATGAGGGGGCCGCCGCCGGCGACCAGAACGTGCAGCAGGGCGCCGCCGGTCTCGAGGGACTGGATGCCCTGGGGCTGGCGACTGGCGGAACGCTGGGACATGACGACGCGGCGGGTTCGAGGTTGACCCGCATCCTAGGGGCCGATTACGATTAGTGCAATCCCTTCACCTATTCGTAATCTCCGTCCGGTGCGACCGGTCGGCTCCCGGAGGACGTTCATGGAAAAGAAATTCGCATCCCAGGCGGACCTCGCCGAAAAGAAGGTGAGCTTCGTGAAGCTCTCCGATTCCGCCTACGCCTACACGGCGGAAGGCGATCCCAATACCGGCATCGTCATCGGTGACGACGCGGTGATGGTGGTGGACACCCAGGCCACGCCGGTGATGGCGCAGGACGTCATCCGTCGCATCCGGGAAGTGACGGACAAGCCGATCAAGTACGTGGTGATGTCCCATTACCACGCCGTGCGGGTGCTCGGCGCCAGCGCCTATGGCGCGAGTCACGTGATCGCCAGCCGACCCACCTACGACCTCATCTGCGAACGCGGCGAAGCCGACATGCGCTCGGAGATCGAGCGCTTCCCGCGGCTCTTCCGGGCGGTCGAGTCCATTCCCGGGCTCACCTGGCCGAACGTCGTGTTCGAGAATGCGCTCACGCTCTACCTGGGCAAGCTCGAGGTGCAGATCCTCCATCTCGGTCGCGGGCATACCAAGGGGGATACGGTGGTGTGGCTGCCGAAGGACAAGGTGCTGTTCTCGGGCGACCTCGTGGAGTTCGGCGCCACGCCCTACACCGGCGACGCGTACCTCACCGACTGGCCCGGGACGCTCGACCGCATCGCCGCGCTTGGCCCGGCCAAGCTCGTCCCGGGGCGCGGTGACGCTCTTGCCACCCCCGAGATGGTGGCGCGCGGTCTTGCCGAAACCCGGGCCTTCATCACGCAGATGTTCTCGGCCGTGCGCGAAGGGCAGGCTGCCGGAAAACCGCTGCGTCAGGTCTACCGCGACACGTACGAGCGACTCAAGCCGCAGTTCGGGCAGTGGGTGATCTTCGACCACTGTCTGCCCTTCGATGTGAGCCGCGCCTACGATGAAGCCTCGGGGCTCGTGGACCCGCGCATCTGGACGGCCCAGCGCGACAAGGACATGTGGGAATCCCTCGAGGGTTGAGCGGCGCGTCATGGCCACTACGTATCGGGCGCCCTCGTTCGACTATGTGCGTCCGCCGGAACTCGACGGCGGCGTCAGGGGCTCGCCGCGCCCGGTGATCATCGTGGGCGCGGGCCCGGTCGGGCTCGCGTGTGCCATCGATCTCACGCTTCATGGCGTCGATGTGCTGGTGCTCGACGACAACAACACCGTCAGCACCGGCTCGCGCGCCATCTGCTACGCCAAGCGCACGCTGGAGATCCTCGACCGGCTGGGCTGCGGCGATCCGGTGGTCGACCGCGGCATCGGCTGGCGCATCGGCAAGGTGTTCCACCGGGACCGGCTCGCGTATCAGTTCGACCTCCTGCCGGAGAGCGGACATCGGCGTCCCGCCTTCGTCAATCTGCAGCAGTACCACCTCGAAGAGGCGATGCTCGAGCGGCTCCTCGAACTCGGCCGCGCGGAGGTGCGCTGGCGCAACCGCGTCTGTGGCATCTCGCAGGACGCCGATGGGGTCACCGTTCGCGTTACCACGCCGGACGGTGAATACGACCTGCGCGCGGCCTACGTCATCGCCTGCGACGGCGCCCGCAGCGCCGTGCGTGATTTCATGGGGCTCGAATGGAAGGGGCAGGTCTTCCGCGACCGGTTCCTCATCGCTGACGTGCACATGCAGGGCGACTTCCCGACGGAGCGCTGGTTCTGGTTCGATCCGCCGTTCCATCGCAATCAGTCCGTCCTGCTGCATCGACAGGCGGATGATGTCTGGCGCATCGATTTCCAGCTTGGCTGGGATGCCGACCCCGAAGAAGAGAAGAAGCCGGAGAAGGTGATTCCGCGCATCCGGGCGATGCTGGGCGATGACCGGCCGTTCGAACTCGAATGGGTGAGTGTCTATACGTTCCAATGCCGTCGCCTCGATCGCTTTCTGCACGGCCGCGTCATCTTCGCGGGCGATGCCGCTCACCAGGTTTCACCGTTCGGCGCCCGTGGCGCCAACAGCGGCATCCAGGACGCCGACAATCTCTGCTGGAAACTCGCGCGGGTTCTTGCCGGAAAGTCTCCCCCTTCGCTGCTCGAGAGCTACGACCGCGAGCGCGTCGAAGCTGCGGACGAGAACATCCTCAACTCGACCCGCGCCACGGATTTCATCACTCCGAAGAGTGCGATGAGCCGCGTGTTCCGCGATGCCGTCCTCGATCTGGCGCGCGATCACGCATTCGCCAGACGGCTCGTGAACAGCGGGCGTCTGTCGCTGCCGACGAGCCATCGTGGCAGCGCACTGTCGACGCCGGACTCAGCCGAGTTCGCGCCCGGCATGGCGCCCGGCTCCCCCAGCGCCGATGCACCCGTGCGCAGGGAAGGGCAGGCGCGCTGGTGGCTGGACCTCATCGGCGGCCAGCCCGAACTCGTGTGCTTCGCCCTCGAGTCGCCCGAAGCGACTGCCGCTCGATTGAGCGAGATGGTCCGGCGACTGGGCGACGTGGTTCGGATCTGGGTCGTGGCCCAGTCGGAGGCCCAGGCTGGCTCTCTGGGATCGATTGCGCAGGTGCTGTCCGATACCGACGGCATTCTCGCGCAGCGTTTCGATGCGAAGCCAGGCACGATCTACCTGCTGCGTCCGGATCAGCATGTGGCGGCACGCTGGCGCGCCTGGAAGCCGGCGGCGGTGGAAGGCGCCCTGCGGCGCCTGTACGGAATCGAAGATGACACTCACGACGGCACCCAATCTCGCGCAGCCTGACGACTTCTACCAGTCGCTCATCGACGCGCACGCCGGCCTTGACGACGGGCAGAGCGCGCTGCTGAACGCACGACTCGTGCTGCTGCTTTCCAATCACATCGGCGATCTCGCCGTGCTGCGCGAGGCGCTGGCCATCGCCAGGGCGGGCGTGGACGATCGCAGCGAAGGAGGACTCGACCCATGAAACGATGGATCTCTTACCCGAGGGCGGAGGGAGAGTACTCCCGGCAGGCCCATGCCGATCTGCCGGAAGGCACCTACGAGCGGGAGATGGGCAAGGAGGGCTTCTTCGGTCCGAGCTGCCATTTCCATCACCGCCATCGCCCGACGGACTGGGTGAGCTTCGACGGCACTCTGCAGCCGCAGGCGTTCGACCTCAACCTGCTGCCGTCTGCGGGCGACGATCCTTGGTCGGCCGCGAAAGTGCTCGGCAACGGCGATGTGCAGGTTCGCATCTGGCGCACGTCCGCACCGATGCCGCACCTCGTGCGCAACGCCGACGGCGACGAACTGCTGTTCGTCCACGAAGGCTCGGGTTCGCTCTTTTGTGACTGGGGACACCTGCGCTATCGCGACGGGGACTACGTTGTGCTGCCGCGCGGCACCATGTGGCGCATCGAACCGGCGGAACCCACCGTGATGCTGCTGGTGGAAGCCACCGAAGGTTCCTACCAGCTGCCGGAGAAGGGCATCGTCGGTCCCCATGCGATCTTCGATCCCGCCGTGATCGACACGCCGAAGATCGACGACGTGTTTCGTGCGCAGCAGGGCGACCAGCCGACGCGCGTCCGTGTGAAGCGTCGGGGGCGCGTGGCAACCATCGCGTACCCGTTCAACCCGCTGGATGCGGTCGGCTGGCATGGTGACCTCTGCGTGGCGCGCGTGAACTGGCGCGACATCCGGCCGCTGATGAGCCATCGCTACCACCTGCCGCCTTCCGCCCACACCACCTTCGTCGCGAAGAACTTCGTGGTGTGCACCTTCTGCCCGCGACCGATCGAATCCGATCCCGGCGCGCTGAAGGTGCCGTTCTTCCACAACAACGACGACTACGACGAGATCATCTTCTACCACCGGGGGCAGTTCTTCTCCCGCGACAACATCCACCCCGGCATGATGACCGTGCATCCGTGCGGATTCACCCACGGGCCGCACCCCAAGGCATTCGATGTCGGTGCCAAGTCCGGGCGCAAGGAGACCGACGAGGTCGCCGTGATGATCGACACGCGCTTTCCGGTGGAAATCGAGCCCATGCCCGAAGGGGTCGAGCAGACCCGCTACGTGGACTCGTGGCGCCGCAAGGTCGAGACCACGCCGTGATCTCCCGTCGCGCACTCATCCTCGGAGCGCTGGCGGCTCAGGTCCTGGCGCGACCGGCATTCGGGGGCGCGTTTCCGAGTCGTCCGATCCGGCTCCTGGTGCCCTATCCGGCGGGTGGCGCGACGGACTTCATCGCGCGCACGATCGGCGCTGATCTCTCGGGGCGTCTGGGGCAGTCGGTGGTGATCGAGAACAAGCCGGGGGCGACGACGGTGGTTGCGGCAGAGGTGCTCGCGAGGGCCAACCCCGACGGTCACACGCTCATGCTTGCCGACACGGCCACCCTCGCCACCAATCGCAGCCTGTACCGCAAGCTGCCGTACGACCCGGAGCGGGATCTCGTTCCCGTGGCGCGGGTGGCGAGAATTCCGCTGGTGATGGTCGTGAATGCCGACAGCCCGATCGCTTCCGTCGGCGATCTGGCCACGCAGCTCCGCGCACGACCCGGACAGCTGGACTATGGCAGTCCCGGACTGGGTTCGCCGCACCATCTGGCTACCGAACTCTACCTTCGCAAACTGGGGGCGACCGCGCAGCATGTGCCGTATCGCGGGGCCGCCCCGGTACTCCAGGATCTGATCGGCGGACGCCTCGCGTTCGCGATTCTCGACCTGCCGACCGTGCGCGGTGC
>CAZEDA010000163.1:0-7526 GCA_964510915.1 uncultured Rhodocyclaceae bacterium
GGGACTTCAGGTCCGCGAGCACGTTCTGCAGCATCGCCTCGCCGTCGGCATCGAGGTTGGAGTTGGGTTCGTCCAGCACCACGATGCGCGGATCGCCAAACAGCGCGCGGGCGAGAGCGATGCGCTGCTTCTGCCCGCCCGACAGACCGCTGTTGCCGTCCGACACCTTGGTCATGTAGCCGCGCGGCATGCGCACGACGAGATCGTGCACGCCGGCCTGTTCGGCGGCCTTGACCACTTCCTTGGCGTCCACCTTGCCCATGCGCGCGATGTTCTCGGCGATGGTGCCCGCGAACAGCTCGATGGTCTGGGGCAGATAGGCGATGTGGCGGCCCAGATCGTCCCGGGTCCACTGGTCCAGTTCCGCGCCGTCGAACCGCACGGTGCCGGCCGTGGGCGTCCAGAGGCCCACGAGCAGGCGCGCGAGCGTGGACTTGCCGGAACCGGAGGGGCCGATGATCCCGACGGACTCGCCCGGCTGCACGGTGAAGGACATGCCGCGGATCACCGGCTCGGGCCGGCCCGGCACGACGAAGACCAGGCGCTCCACGCTCACGGTGCCCTTCGGCGGTTCGAGGCTCATGATCTCCTCGGGCGGCTTGCGCACCTTCACGAGGAAGTCATCGAGCCGGCGATAGGCGGAACGCGCCTCGGCGAACTGGGTCCAGCTGGACAGCAGCATCTCGACGGGCACGAGCGCGCGGGAGGCGATGAAGGTCGCGGCGATCATCACGCCGGGTGAGGTGTTCTGCTCCAGGATGAGCCACGCGCCGGCGCACAGCATCATGATCTGGATGACCTGCCGCACCAGCCGCGTGAGGCTCACCGTGGACCCGACGACGTTGGCCGTCATGGTCTGGTGCGACAGCGACAGGTGGTTGAGTTCGGCCCAGCGGTCGCGCACGTTGGGCAGCATGCCCAGGGTGAGCACGCTCTCGGCGTTGCGAGAGACGGTGTCGACGAAGCGCGACGAGCTCGCCATCTCGCGATACATGGTGTCCAGCGCGTCGCGGGAGAGCTTCTCGTTCACCCAGCCCACGGCCAGCAGGATGCCCACGCCGATGAGGGCGAAGGTGCCCAGCATGGTGGAGAACGCGAAGATCATCGCGAGATAGATGGGCAGCCACGGTGCGTCGAAGAGCGCGAAGATGCCGCTGCCGGTGATGTAGTTCCGGAAGGTGTGCAGGTCCCGCATGCCTTCCGGGTAGGCCGGATGCTCGGGGCGGCCGCCCTGGGTCACGAGCGCGTCGAAGATCACCGGCGCGACCTTCTTGTCGATCCAGACGGTGATCACCACGAGCAGCCGGGATCGCAGGATCTCCAGCATCATGATCAGCAGGAGGGTCCCGGCCACGCCGAGGGTCAGGTAGAACAGGGTCGCCTCGCTGCGCGAGGTCATGACGCGATCGAACACCGCCATCCAGTAGAACGACGGGCCCAGCTGCAGCAGGTTCACGAAAAAGCTGAACACCGCAACGGCATAGAACAGCTTGCGGTGTGACCACAGCAATTCGCGCATCGGGGTTCCGGTAGGTCTTCTGTCTCGCTCACACGCCCGGAAGGGCGCGATATCCCCGTCGCTCGAGGGTCGCCACGATGCGATCCACGGTACGCGGGGTCCGAACAAGGTTATCGGCATCTGCCCCCTGCGCCTTTAGGGTTGCCCCGTATTCGGACAGTTCGTAGCGCAAGTCCTTGAGTTCCAAGGCGCAGTCTCCCCACGACAGGGCGATGTGGGCATCGGCGAAGCCGTTGAAGCTCCGTTCGCTGAAGACCCGACGGGTCCCGGGGCGGGCCCAGGCGTCGGCCGACAGGTCGTGGGGCACCCGGACCCGCAGCACCCCGCCGAAGCGGAGCAGCCGGGCGCAGTCGCGCATGAAGCCCTCGAAATCGGCCGTCCGGGCGGGCCAGTCGCCGGCGTCGATCTCGTCGAAACTCTCCGGTTCCAGCGCGACACGGCCGAACCGCAGGGTGTCCCGGGTCTCGTTCAGCGGCAGACCCGAATCCGTCCGGACCTGGACGTCGGCTGCCGGATTGGCGTCGTCCACGCACAGCCAGTCGGGGACCGGGGCCTGGAACCCGCCGAACCGGAGGCGGACGGGCCGGACTGCGCTCCCCGCGCCTTCGGCCGCACGGGCGAGACGTTCGAGATGGGGGGCGAGCGCGGCTGCCAGGGGCTGGCCGGTGATCCACCGGTAACCGGCATGGGCGAGCTGCGCGCGCTCCGCGGGACGTTCCAGGAGCGCCAGGGTGGCCTCGACGATCTTCTCGTACGGCGCGAGGCGAACCGCCGCCTCGATGCCCGGCTCGATCGAGGTGTCCGGCTCGCACTCCGCCACCACGGCCTTGTGATTGGCCAGCAGGTAGCTCACGCGCACCGTCTCGAGAATCTTCGCCGGGTACAGGTGCAGACTCAGGACGACCTTGGCCCGGGCGATGTGCGCGTCGCGTTCGCGGCCGTACACACCGAAAAGCTGCACGACATTCAGCCCGCGGGCTCTCAGCGCGTCGAGCACGCGCGCGCGGCGCTCGTTGGTGGAGCCGTAGAAGAGCACGTCGATGTCTTCCGCCGGGGCGGCGGGGATGCGCGTGAGTTCCGGCACGTAGCCGATCGGCACGTGGTGCACGGGGCGCGTCACGCCCAGGCTCGCGAACGTCTCGACGTTGCGTCGGCTGTAGTCCCAGGTCTCGTGCCGGTTCACGAGCGTCTGCAGACCGGCGTGCCACCAGCGCGACTGGGCGTCGATCTGCTCCAGGTTGTAGATGACCGAGCCCGCGGGGATCAGCGAGACGGCATCGGGCCCCACGAGGTTCGAGCCCAGAACGATGTGGGTCGCTCCGGCTGCGAAGCGGTTGTAGCCGACGCTCGAGGCGTAGCCGAGGCTGCGGATCGCGTGGTGAAGACTCTCGGCCACTTCGTGGAAGGCGGCCGAGTGCCGGTAGCCCGGCGGCGAGACGATGACGACGCGAAAGGCGGCCGTCATGCCTGCGCGGTGGCGCGCGGTCGCGACAGCACGAACAGGAACTGCAGCGTCGCGAGCTCGGTCGCGATCTGCGGGTCCACGTCGTGCAGGGCGAACCACTGATCCATCAGCGTGACCGGCTGCCTGAAGTTGCCGTCGAACTGCACGCGCGGGTCACGCACCGACACCACCTTCTCGATGACGTACCCGGTCTCGGCGAACATGCGCTGGCACTCGCGCAGCGTGAAGAAGCGGATGTGCGTCACGTCCAGCAGACCGGCCGGCTGGTAGGTCCAGTTGCCCTTGATCAGCTCGCTGATCAGCCAGTAGTTGCGCACGTTCGGCACGCTCGCGTACACCTTGGCGTCCGGCGTCAGGAGCGAGCCGGTCTTGAGGAGCATCTTCCACGGGTCGTACAGGTGCTCCAGCACGTCGGCAAGCAGCAGCATGTCGAACTTCTGCGCGAAGGCCGGGTGGGCATCCGTGTCGAGCGTGTGCAGATCCTCGCTCACCACCGTGTCCAGACGCTCCGCGGCGATGGCAGCCGTCTCGGGGTTGATCTCCACGCCCGTGTAGTGAAGCGTCGGGAACTTCGCCTTCAGCGCTGCGCCCATCGCGCCCTTGTGGCAGCCGATCTCGAGCGCGCGCGTCGGCGCGCCGGTGACGAGGTTGACCAGTTCCGGGCGGGCGGAGTCGGGATAGAACGCCGCATCCCCCTTGGCGGACAGCAGTTCCCAGACGAAACGGATACGGTCCATGTCAGGCGGCTTCCTTCTCGATGATGGCCACGAGGCTCCAGTTCGGGACGCACACGTCGATCTTCTTCGCGCGGAGCCCTCCGATCTCGGTCACCAGCGCGGCCAGCGAGTCGCGGGTGAAATGGCAGTAGTGGGTCGGGTCCAGCGCGTAGGTGTCCACCTTCTCGTGGTCCGGCACCACGAGGCCCAGCTTGCCGCCGGGGCGAAGCACGCGCTTCCACTCGCGCAGCGTCTTGGCGGGGTCGTGGTAGTGCTCCAGGTTGTGGCGGGCCACCACGAAGTCGAGCGAGGCGTCCGCGAACATCGGCAGGGTGTCACCGCTCGCCGCGATCTCCGCGACCGAGACGCGGCCGCTCTCGCAGCCCACGCTGCCCGCGGCGCCGGCGGGCGTGAGATCCACGCCGATGCAGTTGGGGGTGGTCTTGCTGCTGCCGCAGCCCACGTCGAGGCCGCGTCCCACGCAGACTTCCTCGATCGCACGGATCTCCGGGTGCAGGAACTGCGCGCAGTAGCCGTCGCGCTGAATGTGGGCCTGCACGGCCTCGAGGAACTGCGCGGCGCGTGCGCGCGTGGTGTGGTGCTCGCGCACCCGCGCCTGACCCCGCGCGGCGATGGTCTTCACCAGCTCCGGCCGGTTCAGATAGAACACCAGCTTCTCCTCGAACTCGCGGATCGAGGAGAACGTCACGCAGTCGACGCCATCGGTGAAGCCCTGGGGGATCACGATGTCGAGTTCCTGCGTGAACAGCATCGCGCCCGCCGCCAGGATCTCCCAGAACCGTGCCGTGTCGTACCCGGCGCCGGCGACGCTCACCGAGATCTGGCTGCGTCGCAGGAGCTGACGGTACAGCGGTGTGTCGATGGCCGTGGCCTTCGGCTGCGCGGCGCTGTACGCACGCTCGTTCGTCGTGCCCGAGACGATGGCCGGGCTCTGGAGGTTCTTCAGCCGCTGATGGATCGAGTGCCGCAGCGGATTGGTGTGCATGTTCGCGAGGAAGGTCACCTGCAGATCGCGGTTGACCGTCTCGTTCGTGAAGTAGCGCTCCTCTGCCGCGAAGGGCAGCGGAAACACGAACTGCGCGGCGGCGTCCCGGAACGCGCGGCCCAGCTCTCGCTTGAACACGAGCTTGTAGCGGATGTTGTTGGTGACCGTGAACTCCTGCAGGTCGGCCCCGTCCACGAACACCTTGCGCGGGTTCTTCACGTCCTGCACGAGGTGGGTGCGGACGCCACCGTTGCTGCCCACGACGATGAGGTCGGCCGATTCGGCGATGTCCCGCACCTCGGCGTCGGCGGCGACGCGGCCGCGATTGGCGTTCTGGGTGGTGATCACCTCGTGACCGAGCACATCGAGGCCTTCGATGAGCGAGGCGGTGAGGTAGTCGTACATCGGGGCGTTCACGTACAGGATCTTCATCGGGCGGTTCCCAGGGGCAGTCCAGTCGATGAGTGCGAGGCTTCTCCGTCAGGGAGGCAACGCAGGGAGTGGGGAGTGAGGCTCATGCGGCGGCCCGGTTCGCAGGCGGCTCGGGATTCATCGCGCGTTCCAGCAGTCCGAGGTCGGCGTACATCGGCCGGACGGCGGCGAAGGCCCACAGGTCGTAGGCCGGTCCCGGCTTCACGGCGACGGTGCCGAAGCCCGCGGTGACGAGCTTGCGACCGAGCGTCTGCTTCGTGAACCCGGTGCGATGGGCCATGTAGGTGCGGCCGCGTTCGATCCACCAGTCGTGGCCGAACAGGATGTCCAGCGCCGAGATGGGCGGCCCGTCTTCTCCGTTCATCCGGGTGCGCATCAGGACCGCATCGGGATTGCCGTCGGCGATCACGCGCGCCACCGCCTGCATGTCGGGCAGCGTGATGAGCGCGAAGCCCTCGGGGCGCAGCACACGCCGGAACTCCTTCAGCGCGACGGGCACTTCGTATGCGTACAGATGCTCCAGGTTGTGCGAGGACCAGATGGCATCGCAGCTGCCGTCGCCCACCATGTGAAGGTCGGTGAGCGATGCCACGACATCGGGCTCGACGCCGGGGTCGATGTCCAGACGCACTTCGCGCCAGCCCGGCTCGCGGAAGAACGACGGCAGCTTGTCGGGAAGACGCGGACCGCAGCCCACGTGCAGGACGGTACGTTGTGGCGTGCTCATGCGACCTCCGCGACTTCGGCGGTCTGCGGTACGGCGACGCCGGCCAGGGCGGCACGCACGTCGGCGATGACGGGCTTCCACGCGCCGGGCTCCGCCTGACGGAAGAGTCGCGTCGACGGATACCACGCCGTGGCATTGCCGGACATCCACCGCCAGTCCGCCGCGTAGTGCAGCAGAACCCAGGTGGGTCGGCCCAGCGCAGCCGAAAGATGCGCGGTCGACGTGTCGCTGCTGATGATCAGGTCCAGCTCGTTCATGATCGCTGCGGTGTCCGTGAAGTCCCGCACGTCTGCGGCAATGTCGACGATGCGGCCGCCGGGGCGCAGCCGCTCGAGATCCGTCCGGCCGTCGCCCTGCTGCAGCACGTGCCATTCGATGCCCGGCAGACTGAACAGCGGCATCAGCGGATCGAGGCGTGGAGAGCGCACGCGGTCGTTGCGAACGTTGGGGTTGCCGGCCCACACGAGGCCGACGCGCAGAGCGTCGGCACGGGCGCCGACTCGCGGACGCCAGCGTGCAGCGGCCTCCGCGGGGACCGACAGATACGGCAGCGTCGCGGGGAACTCGTCGCGACCGATGCCCAGCCTCGCCGGCACGGACAGCAGCGGTGCGTGCAGGTCGAACGGCGGCAGCGTTTCGCCGGCGTCGAACACGGCCTCCACGCCGGGCAGCGTACCCGCGAGCGACTTCAGGCCCGACTGCAGTTCGAGGATCACACGGGCGCCGCGGCGGGCCAGCAGCGGAACGAATCGCAGGAACTGCAGCGTGTCGCCGTAGCCCTGTTCCCAGTACAGCAGGATGCGCTTGCCCTGCACGTCGCCGCCGTTCCACGTGGGCTGGGGATACGGACGCGGACGCAGGTCCGGCTTGGCGAGGCGCCACTCGTACTCGCGGAAGCCCTCGCCGAACTCGCCCAGTGTCAGCAGCGCCGTGGCGAGGTTGTAGTGGGCGTGCGTCTCCTGCGGACGCGTCACGAGGATGCGCCGGTAGCAGCTGATGGCTTCGGCCACCTGACGGGCGCGCTGGAGCGCGACACCGAGGTTGTAGTGCGTCTCGGGCGGGCAGTCGGGCAGCTGCAGCGCGCGCTGGTAGCACTGCGCGGCTTCTTCGAAGCGTTCGAGATCGTTGAGCGCGTTGCCGAGGTGACCCCACGCTTCCGCGAAGTCCGGCTTCGCCGCGATCGCCCGCCGCGCCATCGTCTCGGCTTCGGCGAGCTCGTTCAGTTCGCGATGCACGTCCGACAGCAGGCTGAGCGACGTGGCGTGATTGCGATGCCGGCGGATCACCTCCGAGTACGCGGCCTTCGCCTTGTCGAGCTGCTTGCGGTGCCGATGGAGGTTGCCCAGATTGAACCAGGCGTCCGTGTAGTCCGGCAGGATCGACAGCGCCTGGCGGTACGCGCGCTCCGCGGCGGGCGCATCTTCCAGATTGCGTTCCACCACGCCGAGCAGACACCAGGCGTCGGGCCGGTCTGGCGCCTTCGCGAGGCTCTCGCGCACGGCCTGCCGCGCGAGCCGGTACTGGCCGCGCTGGTAGAGGTCGAACGCTTCGGACAGCAGCATCGGCAGCGGTTCGTCCGCGCTGCGTCCCTTGCTGCCTGCCTTGCGTCGGACGGGTTCCAGTTCGAACTGCTCGGCAAGGGCGGCTTCGACGCGCGGGAT
>CAZEDA010000164.1:0-7495 GCA_964510915.1 uncultured Rhodocyclaceae bacterium
CCTCGCGGATCTTCGGGTCGCACAGATACGCGAAGCTCACGTCGTCCAGTTGCAGATAGTTGCAGCCGGCTTCTGCGAGCGCGGCGATTTCCGCGCGGTAGGCCGCCGCGACATCGGCCCAGAACTCGTCGAGGTCCGGATAGGCGTCACGGTCGATTGCCGGCCGGCCGCCGCGCAGATGGAGCATGGCGGGGGAGGGAATCGTGAGCTTGGCGGTCTGGCCGGTGACGGACTTCAGGAAGCGGAACGCCTCCACGAAGATGGGTCGCACATGGCGGACCTTGCCAGTGACCGTGAGCACGGGAACGACTTCGTCTGCCCCATGAAAGCTCGCCGTGGTGGGATCTCGCCGCGCTTCGACGCCGTCCAGCTGTTCCAGGAAGTCGATGTGCCACCAGTCCCGGCGGAACTCGCCATCGGTGATGGCGTGCAGTCCGATAGTTTCCTGCTTGCGTGCGACATCGCGGACTGCATCGTCTTCGATGGCGGTGAGCGCCTCGCGACTCAGCTCGCCCCGCTTGAAGGCGAGGCGCGCGTCGCGCAGGGCGGCAGGCCGCAGGAGGCTGCCGACGTGATCGGCGGCAAAGGGCGGACGCGTCGGCATGGCGGGCTCCGTCAGGTCGGGAACTTCGGGGGGCGCTTCTCGATGAAGGCCTGCACGGCCTCGCGGTGCTCCGGCGTCTTGTGCGCCAGCGCCTGGAAGGCGGCGGACATCTCCAGCAGCGAATCGATGCGCAGGTGCTGGCCTTCCCGCAGCAGCTTCTTGGCCATGCGCAGCGCCGGGCCGGGGTTGGCGGCGATCCGGTTGGCAAGATTGCGGGCGTGGTCCATGAGCTCTTCCTGCGGTACCACGCGGGACACCATGCCCCACTGCAGCGCGGTCTGGGCATCGATGGTGTCGCCGGTGAAAGTCATCTCCGCTGCCCGCGACATGCCCACCGTGCGCGGCAGCAGCCAGGCGCCGCCGTCACCCGGGATGATGCCGAGCTTGACGAAGCTCTCGGCGAAGCTCGCGTTCTCGGACGCGATACGGATGTCGCACATGCACGCGAGGTCGCAGCCGGCGCCAATGGCCGGGCCGTTGACTGCCGCGATGGTCGGGACGTCGAGGTTGAACAGCGCCAGCGGAATGCGCTGAATGCCTTCGCGGTAGTCCTGCCGGATGCGCGCGGGAGGGATGGCGTCGCCGTGATAGCGCGTCATGTCGCGCACGTTGCCGCCGGTCGAGAAGGCCTTGCCGGCGCCGGTGACGATCACCGCGCGGACAGTTTCGTCCGCCGCGATGTCGTTGCAGGCGACGACGAACTCGTCGGCCGCCGAGTTGCCGGTGAGCGGGTTGCGCAGTTCCGGCTGGTTGAGCGTGAGCGTGACGACGGGGCCGTCGCGTTCGATCTTCAGAAAGGCGGTCATGGAGCGGTTCCTGTCGTGGGGCGCGCGGCGCTTGCCGTGCGCAGGAAATCGACGGTGAGGGCGGCGTCCGAGGCGAGGCGGGCGCGGCCCACGCGCTCGTACCAGTACGCTTCGCTGCCGTAGGCGCGGCGCCACTCGTGCAACCGGCGCGTGTAGAGCTGCAGGTCGAACTCGGCCGTGATGCCGATGGCGCCGTGCACCGCATGCGCGATGGCGGCGACCGTCGGGATGGCTTCACCGATGCGACCCTTGGCGATGGCTACGCGCAACGGGTCGGGCGCGAAGTCCGAGCCCGATGCCGCGAGCTCCACGGCCATGCGTGCCGCAGCCACGTGCTCGGCCATCACCGAGATCTGGTGCTGGATCGCCTGGAACTTGCCGATGGGCTTGCCGAACTGCACGCGCTGGTTCGCATGCGCGAGCGTGAGATCGAAGATGCGGGCCATCGCGCCGGACGACTGCGCCGCGGCGATGAGTGCGCCGGCTGCCAGCGCGTCGAAAGCCGAGTTGGTTTTCAGGGTGGAGGCGGGAATCGTCGGCCACGACAGATCGGCTGCGAGCGAGCCGTGAATACCGGTCGAGGTGCGCTGACCGTCTGCCACCGGCAGAAGCCAGTGTTCGTTGCCGACGGCAGCCAGCACCCACTGCGCGACGAGTCCGCCTGGAACCTGAGTGCACGACACGGCGCCGTTCGGCGAGACGGTAGCGGCCTGTGCAATGGCGATCGGCCCGTCGGGCAGCGGCACGCCGGCGCGCGCAAGAAAGCCGCGGGCCATCGCGGTCTGCGCGAGCGGCAGCGGGACCGCGTGCCGACCGCACGCCACGAACAGCGGCAGAGCCTCGGCCAGGCCGAGCCCCGCGCCATCGGCCTTTTCGGGGACGAGGGCGTCGCAGAATCCAGCCTCGACCAGGGCGTTCCACAGATTCGCGGGATCACTGCCGCCTTCAATCGCGCGCACGACGGCCGGTGTGCACTGGTCGCGCAGCAGGCGCTCCACGGAGTCGGCGAAGAGGTCGTCGGTGCTTTCGGTCATCGGAGGCCCAGCCCGCGAGCGATCATGCTGCGGAGGATCTCGCGCGTGCCGCCGCGAAGCGAGAACGACGGCGAGATCTGCGTCACGTAGGTCACCATGCGTTCGAGCGCAGGCGGTGGGGAGACGTCGGGATGACGTCCCAGCATGTCGGTGATCAGCGTGGCGGTGAGCTGCTCGATCTCCGTGCCCATGTCCTTGACCAGCGCGGCCTCCACCACGGGGCTCTCCCCGCGCGAGAGCTTGCCGGTGATGGACACCGACAGCGCGCGCAGCACCGCGAGATGGCTGCAGAGCCTCCCCAGCAGCCGCAGCGATTCGGTGTCGTTCGGCGCCTGGGTACGCAGCCATTCAATCCAGGTATCCAGCAGCACGATGCTGGAGTAGAGGCGCTCGGGGCCGCTGCGCTCGAAGGCGAGTTCGGCGGTCACCTGGGCCCAGCCTTCGCCCTCGGCGCCGATCAGCGCGTCGTCCGCGAGCGCCACGTCGTCGAAGAAGACTTCGCAGAAGTGGCGGTCGCCGGTGAGGTCCTCGATGGGGCGGATGGTGATGCCCGGCAGGGACAGATCGATGATGAACTGCGAGAGTCCGCCGTGGCGGTCTTCGGCGGTACCGCTGGTACGCACCAGCGCGATCATGAAGTGCGACCGGTAGGCGTTGGTGGTCCAGATCTTCTGGCCGGAGAGCTTCCAGCCGCCGTCCACGCGAGTGGCGCGGGTTCGGACGCTCGCGAGGTCGGACCCCGACCCCGGTTCGCTCATGCCGATGCAGAAGAAGGATTCGCCGCGGCAGATGGGCGGCACGTGCCGGCGCTTCTGCGCTTCGGTCCCGTACTTGAGGATGAGGGGCGCGCTCTGGCGATCGGCAATCCAGTGGGCTGAAACCGGCGCGCCGGCGGCGAGCAGTTCCTCCACCAGCACGAAGCGCGCGAACGCGCTTCGCCCGCCGCCGCCGTACGCCGGAGGCAGCGTGATGCCGAGCCACCCCTGCGTGCCGAGTCGACGGCTGAAGTCGGCATCGAAGCCCGTCCACGAATGCGCGCGGACTTCGGCCGGGATCGCGGCCAGGGCGTCGGCGAGGAAGCGCTTCACGTCACCGCGAAGCGCTTCATCCTCCGGCGGGATCGCCGTGAGCGGGAGGGCGTCGATCACGCCGACGCGCCCGTCGGGACGGTCACTGCCCCGGCTTGCCGATGGCCACGGGCCGCACCGCGGAGCCGGCGCCGCCCTTCTCGCGCAGCGGCAGGACCATGGTGCATGAGGTCCATACCTTGTCGTCGGCGATGGCCGCGAGATTGGCGTGTTCGATGTGGTGGATGCCCATCTGCGTGAGCATGTAGTGATGCACGGCAAAGGGCAGGCCGGGCGGCGTGCCTTCGGCGGGCGGGGCCTTGCCCTGAAGCATGCCCTCGGGCACGGGGTCGATGAACGGCGTGTCGAGGCCGATGGCCACGATGCGCTTGGCGCCGAGATACTGTGCGGCGTCGTAGGACAGGCCGGGCGCCTTGGTGTAGTAGAACTTCTCCGTGTCCGGGTCCTTCCAGTGGTCGCCCCAGCCGGTGCGGATGTAGACGACATCGCCCGGGAGAATGCCGCGATCGGACAGGCCCTGCAGTGCGAGCATGTCTTCGATGTCTTTGGCAGTGACGACCTGCCCGGCTTGCATCGGCTTGCCGCCGCCCACGTAGGCCTTGGCGTCGAGCAGCACGGCGCTCGTCACGAGGGGCGGTGCCTTCTCCATGCCCAGCTTCAGCAGCGGCGAGTCCGGCGTGGGCTTCACGTCGGCCTGCTTGTGGCCGTTGTAGTAGGTCGCGTTCTCGGAGGGGAAGGGCGGCGTCATCTTCCAGGGTTCGGGCAGCACGGCGAAGTGCCCGAGGGCGTCCATCTGCGTGGCCTGGGCCGCGGGCTCGGCACCGGCTTCGAGTTCCTCGCCGTTGAAGGCGTGGGCCGTGAACGGAATGCCGCCGGTGGGCTTGAACTTCTGGATGTACGGGCCGGAGAACGGCGACTTCGGCATCGTGTTGGACCGGATGTACGACAGCTCGTACGACTTGGCCTTCGGGCTCGCGAGGTGCCAGGCGCAACGCACCCAGGTGCCCGGGCCGATGGCGTTGGCCATGCCCAGTTCGTCATCGGCACCCCAGGGCGGCGAGGGCAGCTGCTCCATCGAGCGCTGGAGGATCTTCTCCGACTCGGCGGCGAAGCCCGACGTGGCGAAACACGCGGCCAGCACTGCCGCCGCGATCCCGGACAACCTGTTGCTCCCTGGTGACAAACGGACGTTCATGGCGCTCTCTCTCCTCTATGGGTGGCGCTCAGAGGCCGAGGGCCTTCGGCAACCACAGGGTGATGACCGGAAACGCGATCAGGATCGCAAGACGGACGGTGTCGGCGACGACGAAGGGCATCACGCCGCGCCACACGGCCTGGGTGGCGACATCCGGTACGACACTGCGCAACACGAAGATGTTCATCCCTACGGGCGGGGTGATCATGCCGATCTCGACCACGCACACCACCAGGATGCCGAACCAGACCGGATCGAATCCGAGGCTCTGGGCGAGCGGGAAGAAGATGGGGACCGTGAGCAGGATCATCGACAGCGATTCCATCGCGGTGCCGAGGACGATGTACACGAAGCAGATCGCGACGATCACGAGCATCGGATGCACGGCGAACTGGCGCACGAACCCGTCGAGGTCCGCCGGCAGCGTCGTGAAATTGATGAAGTTCGCGAACAGCGACGCGCCGATCACGATGGTGAACAGCATCGCAGTGGTCCGAGCGGAATCCACCAGGACTTCGTGCAAAGCGCCAAGGCTCAGGCGGCGGCGGGCGAGTGCGATGAAGAAGCCGCCTGCCGCCCCGACGCCAGCTGCTTCCGTCGGGGTGAACCAGCCGCCATAGAGGCCGCCCAGCACGATGGCGAAGAGCACGGCCACGCTCCAGATCTCGCCTAGCGCCCTGAAGCGCGCGGGCCAGTCGGAACGCTCGCCGGGCGGGCCCTGGGCAGGGTCCCGCGCGGAGGTGATGGCGGCGGCTGTCACGTACAGCGCGGTGGCGAGCACGCCGGGGAGAATGCCCGCGGCGAACAGCGCCCCGATGCTCGTCTCGGTCATGATGCCGTAGATCACCATGATGACCGACGGCGGGATCAGGATGCCCAGCGTCCCGCCGGCAGCGATGGCGCCGGCCGCGAACGACTCGTGATAGTTGAAGCGCCGCATTTCCGGCATGGCCACCTTTGCCATCGTGGCCGTGGTGGCGATCGACGAGCCGCAGATCGCGCCGAACCCGGCGCAAGCCAGGATGGTGGACATGGCGAGCCCGCCGCGTCGGTGGCCGATGAAGGTGTATGCGGCGCGGTACAGCTCCTTCGACATGCCGGCGCGCGTCACGAAATTGCCCATCAGCACGAACAGCGGGAGCACCGACAGCGTGTACTTGGCGATGTCGAGAATCTCGGTCGCCGTGGACGAGTAGGCCGCAGGCCACGAGCGCATGAGGCCGATGCCGACGAAGCCCACGATCGCCATGCTGAAGGCGATGGGCACCCGCAGGATCGCCAGCGCAAACATCGCCGCAAAGCCGAGCGCGGCTTCAGTCATCCTTGCTCTCGGCAGCGAGCAGGTGGAACTGGTCCGAGTCCGGGCTTGCCCGCACGGCCAGGGTGAGATGCATGATGGCGCACAGCACCAGCAGCGCCGCCGTGAGGAAGTAGAAGTTGCCGAGCCCGATGCCCAGCTGAGCGGTGGTGTCGCCGTACTCCGCAGAGCGCTGCGCCCGGCCCCATACCAGCCACGCCGCTCCGATGAGGACGCTCATGCACACGAGGTTGGCGAGTCGGTGCTGCAGAGTCTTCACGCCGCGGGGCAGGAGCGGGTCGAGCAGATCGAACACGATGTGCTCGCCGTGCAGCGACGTGAGCGGAATCGCCACGAAGATCAGCACGAGCATCAGCAGCTCGGTGATCTCGACGCTTCCCGTGATGGAGGTGCCGACCAGCTTGCGGCCGATCACGTCGGCAAAGGTGATGGCCATCATCCCGAACAGGGCGATGGCCGCCACCACGCCGAGCACGCGTTCGAGTGGCTTCATGGCTGATAGAACCGCAGGCCGCGGCCGGGTCAGGTTACTTCGCGACTTCCGTGCGGTATTCCTTCAGCACCTGGTCGGCGTTGGCGAGGCCCCTGGCCTTGGCATCGGCGATCCACTTCTGCTCCAGCCCCGCGGTCTTGGCGCGGATCTCGTCGATCATGGCCTTGGGCGCGGGGGCGATCTTCACGCCGGCGGTCTGCATCGCCGCGAGCGCGGACTTGTCCGCGGTATCCCACGCCTTGCCGAAGGCTCGGGCAACGGCTTCGCCGGACAGCTTGGCGATGACGTCCTGGTCTGCCTTGGAAATGCGGGACCAGGCGTCCTCGTTCATGATGAACGCGAAGCTCGTGTTGTACAGGCCGCCGGGAAAGGTGGTGGCATGACGCAGCAGCTTGTCCAGCTTGAACGACTCGACCGACTCCGCAGGGAAGAACACGCCGTCCATCACGCCGGTGGAGATGAGCTCGTAGGACTCGGGCGCGGGCTTCAGGATGACGTTGACGCCGAGCGCCTTGCCGATCTCGTTGACCACGCCGCCGCCCACGCGGAACTTGAGCCCCTGCATGTCGGCCAGGGACTGGATGGGCCGCTTGGTGTTGTAGACGATGCCGGGGCCGTGAGTGAAGACGCCCAGCACCTTCACACCCTTGTGCTCGTTCAGCTTGGCCAGGTGGCGCTCGAACACGCGCTGGTAGGCCACCGAGTTGATTTCGGCCGTGTTGCCGTTGAAGGGCAGTTCCACCATCTGCGTGAGCTGGAAGCGCCCCGGAATGTAGCCGTGCACCCCGAAGGACAGATCGGCCAGGCCGTCACGCACCGCATCGAACGTGGCGGGCGGCGCGGCCACCGGCTTGGGCAGGATGTTGCACTTCACGCGGTTCGACGTGGCCTTGGCGACGTCCTCGCACCACCGGGCCTGCGTGGTCGCGAGCGAGTGCGTGGGCGAGACCCACGACG
>CAZEDA010000165.1:0-7486 GCA_964510915.1 uncultured Rhodocyclaceae bacterium
CGGGACAGGGATTGTGCCACCCCGAGGCGGCGCTGGATACCCGTGCCTGCGGTCGCGCGACGGGTCGCGAACGCCCGTACCCGACGCGGAATCAATACCTTGCCACGTCTCAGGTGACTTGCCGCCGCTCGCCGGACAGCGCCTGGTACAGCGCCGCGTACTGCGCGGCCGCTCGGGTCCAGGAGAAGTCCCTGGCCATGCCGGCCCGCTGCATGCGTCGCCAGAGCCGGCGATCGGCGTAAGCGACCACTGCGCGGGTAATGGCCTCGAACAGGGCTTCGGGGGTGGGATCCGTGAACAGGAACCCGGTCGGCGCCTCGCCGTCGACGGCCTGATCGGCGTCCGTGACGCTGTCGACGAGTCCGCCCGTTGCCCGGGCAACGACCGGCGTGCCGTAGCGCTGGCTGTACATCTGGTTGAGCCCGCACGGCTCGAAGCGAGAGGGCATCAGGAACAGGTCGGCCCCGGCCTCGACCAGGTGCGACAGCGCCTCGTCGAACCCCACCTGAAGGCCGAACTTCCCGGGGTATCGTGCCGCCAGTCCCCGGAAGGCGTGTTCGATCTCGGGGTCCCCGGAGCCCAGCACCGCGAACTGCATCGGCAGGGCGAGGACACTTTCGGCGCATGCCACGAGCAGGTCGAGCCCCTTCTGGTGGGCGAATCGGCTCACCACACCCGCGACCGGCACCGATTCCAGGTCCTCGAGGCCGAACCGCTCCCGCAGCGCCTTCCGGTTGCGTTCCTTGCGGGGGAGCGTCGTGGCGCGGAACCGGGCGGCGATCATGGGATCGGCAGCGGGGTCCCACTGTTCCGTATCGATGCCGTTCAGGATGCCGGTCAGGTCCCCGGATCGCCAGGACAGCAGACCCTGCATCCCGAACCCCAGGGGCTCGTGCTGGATCTCGCGGGCGTAGGTGGGGCTGACCGTCGTGATCCGGTCGGCGAACTGGACGCCCGCCTTCAGGAAGGACACGTTGCCGTAGTACTCCACACCATCCACACGGAACAGGTCCCACGGCAGGCCGAGCGCCGGCATCACGCCGGGCGGGAAGATGCCCTGGTAGGCGAGGTTGTGGATCGTGAGAACCGTGGCGGCCCGACGGCCGCCCGGGAGCGTCGCGTAGACGGGCGCGAGGCCGGTCTGCCAGTCGTTGCAATGGAGCACGTCCGGCCGCCAGTCCAGCGGGGAGGCCTCCCCGGCGAGGACCGCGGCGGCCCGGGACAGGAGCCCGAAACGCACGTCGTTGTCGGGCCAGTCATGGTGACTGTCCCGCTGATAGAGGCCGCCGTCCCGGTCGAAGTAGGGCGGACAGTCGAGCACGAGGATCGGTACGTTGCCCGGCAGGGTGCCGCCGAGAATCCTCGCCGGCGCGAACGGCGGCAAGTCCAGGTGAGCCAGCACTCGCCTTTCGTTTCCGAGCGCCTGCAGCACGGCCCGATAGCCCGGCAGCAGCACCCGCACGTCATGGCCGAGCTGGGTGAGCGCCTGAGGCAGCGCGCCGGAGACGTCGGCGAGGCCGCCGGTCTTCACCAGCGGCACGGCCTCGGAGGTGGCGAACAGCACGGCAGTCATCGTCGTGCCCCTATCGTCCGAGAATGAGCACTGCCATCGGCGGAATGGTGAGCGTGAGCGAATGGTCGAAGCCCATCCACCCCGGCTGGGTCGCCTGGAGACCCGGTCCGTTGCCGGCATTCGAGCCGCCATAGAAGGCGGAGTCCGTGTTGCAGAGCTCCCGGTACGTCCCGCCTGCCGGTACCCCGAGCCGGTAGCCGTGACGCGGGACAGGCGTGAAGTTGGCCACCACCACGACGAACCCGCCCTGGCGGTCCCGGCGCAGCCAGCTGATGATGGACTGCTCGGCATCGTGGCAGTCGATCCACGCGAAGCCCTCGGGCTCGAAGTCGCGCTCGTGCAGGGCCGGCAGGTCGCGATAGAGCCGGTTGAGATCCCGTGCGCAGGCAAGCACCCCCTGGTGCCAGCCCTCCCCGAGAAGGCCCCAGTCGAGTTCGGCGCCGTCGCGCCACTCCCGGCCCTGGCCGAACTCGCACCCCATGAACAGCAGCTTCTTGCCCGGCATGGCGGCCTGATAGGCGAGCAGCACCCGCAGTCCCGCGAAGCGCTGCCACGCATCGCCCGGCATCTTGTCGAGCAGCGACCGCTTCCCGTGCACCACTTCGTCGTGCGACAGCGGCAGGACGAAGTTCTCGCTGTAGGCGTAGAGCTGGCCGAAGGTCAGCTTGTCGTGGTGGTATCGCCGGTGGATCGGATCGTGGGCGAGATAGGCGAGCGTGTCGTTCATCCAGCCCATGTTCCACTTCATCGAGAAACCGAGGCCGCCCAGGTAAGCCGGACGCGAGACCATGGGCCACGCCGTGGACTCTTCCGCGAAGGTGAGCGCGCCGGGGAAGTCCCGGTGGACGATCTCGTTCAGCTCGCGGAACAGGGAGATCACGTCGAGGTTCTCCCGTCCGCCGTAGCGGTTGGGCAGCCACTCGCCGGCCTTGCGCGAGTAGTCGAGATACAGCATCGAGGCCACCGCATCCACGCGCAACCCGTCGAAGTGGAACTCCGACAGCCAGAAGCACGCGGACGAGAGCAGGAAGCTGCGTACCTCGCTGCGACCGTAGTTGAAGATGTACGTGCCCCAGTCCTTGTGCAGACCGAGGCGGGGATCCTCGTGCTCGTAGAGCGCCGTGCCGTCGAAGGCCGCGAGCGCCCACGCGTCCCTCGGGAAATGGCCGGGCACCCAGTCCAGGATCACGCCGAGGCCGGCGCGATGGCAGGTGTCGATGAGCGCGCGGAGATCGTCGGGTGTGCCGAACCGGCTGGTCGCGGCAAAGTAGCCCGTGGTCTGGTAACCCCACGACTCGTCGAGCGGATGCTCGGACACGGGCAGCAGTTCGATGTGCGTGTAGCCGAGGTCGGCCACGTACGGCACCAGATGCTCGGCGAGTTCGCGGTAGGTGTAGAAGCGGCCGTCCGGATGGCGCCGCCACGACCCCACGTGCACCTCGTAGGCGTTGAGCGGCGCATGGAGCCAGTCGCGCTTCGCACGCGCAGCCATCCATTCGCCGTCCTGCCAGTCGTAGGCCGGCGCCGCCTCGACGCGCGACGCCGTGCCCGGGCGCACCTCCGCGTACCGGGCGTAGGGGTCCGCCTTCACGAACACCGCGCCGCTGGCGCGGTTGCGGATCTCGAACTTGTAGACCGCGCCGTGGCCCAGTCCTGGAATGAACAGCTCCCAGACGCCGCTGCCGCCGCGGCTCGTCATCGGATGCGCCCGGCCGTCCCAGCCGTTGAAGTCCCCGACGACGCTCACCCGTTCGGCATTCGGCGCCCAGCAGGCGAAACGGATGCCGGCAACACCTTCCCGAACCCTGGGGATGGCGCCCAGGACATTCCACGCCTGGATGAGACGGCCTTCGTTGAAGAGATAGAGATCGTCGTCGCCGATCTCCGGCGCGAACGACCACGGAGACACGACGTTTCTCTCGGTGCCCCGATCGTCCGTCACGACCAGCTCGACGGGACCGGCCGGCGCCTCGGCCGACGTCAGTTCGAAGACGGCGGCATTCAGCCGCCGCAGGGGGCGGGTTCCCGAGCCGAGCCGCACGGCCACCTCCCGGGCATCCGGGTCCACGTGCCGGATGCACCACCCGCCCGAAGCGGGGTGCGCACCCAGGACCGCATGGGGATCGTGCAGGCGGCCTTCGATGAGGCCAAGGAGTCGCGGGTCGTTCAAGTTGCCTCTTTCAGTCTCGGGACTTTCGATTGGAGCCCGGCGGCACGGCCCGGCAGGTATCATACGGACGGGTTCGCCGGACCACGCCGACGACGCGCCTCCACGCTTCATTCACCGCCTTGCCGCAGGCCCGATCATGCAGAATGACCCGCGCTTCGTCAGCCGACTCACCAAGAACACGTATGCACTCATCCTGGCCGGAGGGCGGGGCAGTCGCCTGCGCCACCTGACCGACTGGCGGGCCAAGCCCGCCGTGCCCTTCGGCGGCAAGTTCCGGATCGTCGACTTCGTCCTGTCGAACTGTGTGAATTCCGGCATCCGGCAGATCGGCGTCGCCACCCAGTACAAGGCCCACAGCCTGATCCGGCACCTGCAGCGCGGCTGGAGTTTTCTCGACGGGCGCTTCAAGGAGTTCGTCGACGTGCTGCCCGCCTCGCAGCGCATGGACGAGGAGTCCTGGTACCTGGGCACCGCCGACGCCGTCTACCAGAACCTCGACATCCTACGCTCCTACGGGCCCGAGTACGTGCTCGTCCTGGGCGGCGATCACATCTACAAGATGGACTACGGCAAGCTGCTGTCCGATCACGTGCTGAGCGGAGCGGACGCCACGGTGGCCTGCATCGAGGTCCCGATCGCCGATGCGCGGGCCTTCGGGGTGATGGGCGTGGACGATCAGTGGCGGGTCGTCGAGTTCGCGGAGAAGCCCGCCAACCCCAAGTCCATCCCCGGGCGGCCCGACGTGGCGCTCGCGAGCATGGGCATCTATGCCTTCAGCGCGCAGTACCTCTACCAGCAGCTGGAGCGCGACACCCTCATCGAGGACTCGAGCCACGACTTCGGCAAGGACATCATTCCCTACCTCGTCGCGAACGCCAAGGTGAAGGCGCACAGCTTCCGCACGAGCTGCGTCGGCGTGAAGAACGACGTGCCCTACTGGCGCGACGTCGGCGAGGTGGATGCCTTCTGGGAGGCGAACCTCGATCTCGCCCGGATCGACCCCGAACTGAATCTCTACGATCAGTCCTGGCCCATCTGGACCCATCAGGAGCAGCTGCCGCCCGCCAAGTTCGTGTTCGACCAGGAAGGCCGCCGCGGCTTCGCAGTCGACTCCCTCGTGTCCGGCGGCTGCATCGTCAGCGGCTCGCGGGTGAGCGGCTCGGTGCTGTTCTCCAATGTGCGCGTCCACAGCTACGGCGACATCGAGGACTGCGTGATCCTGCCCGACGTGGTGGTCGGCCGTAAGGTGCGCCTGCGCCGCTGCGTCGTGGACAAGATGTGCGAGCTGCCCGAAGGCCTGGAGGTCGGCTACGACCCCGACGCGGACGCCCGCCGCTTCCACGTCACGGCGTCGGGCATCACTCTCATCACACCCGACATGCTGGGGCAGCGCCGCTTCACGCAACGCACGGTGACGCCCGAACACGAATGACAGCACCCCGCCCCCTGGAGCTGGTGCTGCTCTGGCACATGCACCAGCCCGATTTCCGGGATTGCGTGACCGGCGATTTCCGGCTGCCCTGGGTCTACCTGCACGCGTTCAAGGACTACTCGGACATGGCCGCGCACCTGGAGCGGCATCCGGACGTGCGGGCCGTGGTCAACTTCGTGCCCGTGCTGCTCGACCAGCTCGAGGACTACGCCGACCAGTTCACCACGGGCCGGCTGCGCGATCCGCTGCTGCGCCTGCTTGCCCGCGAAAACCTCGACGACGTCACCGCTCAGGAACGCGACCTCGTGCTGGACCGCTGCTTTCGCGCGAATCACGAGAAGATGGTCGCACCGTTCCCGGCGTACCAGCGCCTGCGGGAGTTCTTCGAGTTCGCGGACGATCGCGGCGCACCGGGCCTCGGGTATCTGTCAGGCCAGTATCTGGCGGACCTGCTCACGTGGTACCACCTTGCGTGGTCCGGCGAGACCGTGCGCCGGGACTACGCCCTCATCCCCTCGCTGATGGCGAAGGGCGCCGGCTTCGACGCCGCCGATCGCCGCGCGCTGCTCGACGCGATCGGCAAGGTCGTCTGCGGCATCGTGCCCCGATGGAAAGCGCTGGCCGCCCGCGGACAGGTGGAGATCTCGTCCACGCCCCACTACCACCCCATCGGCCCGCTGATGCTCGACTTCGCGGTCGCGCGCGAGACGCAGTCCGACGTCGCGCTGCCCGCCACACCGAGCTACCCCGGCGGACGCCAGCGCCTGCAGACTCAGATCGCGTGGGCGCAGGAAAGCCACGCCCGGCGCTTCGGCGCTCCGGCGACCGGACACTGGGCGGCCGAGGGCGCCGTGTCCGAAGCGTTCGTGTCCATGCTTGGCGAGGCCGGCATCCGCTGGACCGCGAGCGGCGAGGGCGTGCTGCGTGCCTCGCTCGGACAGGGCACCGACCTGCCGCCGCGCAGCGAATTCCTGTATCGCGGATATCGGGCCGGCCAGAGCGACGTCGTCTGCTTCTTCCGGGATGAGCGGCTCTCCGACCTCATCGGCTTCGAGTACTCGCGCTGGCACGGCCGCGACGCCGCCGCGCACTTTCTCGCGGAACTCGAGCGCATCGGCGCGGAAGCCCCGGCAGATTCGACGCCTCTGGTATCGGTCATTCTCGACGGCGAGAACGCGTGGGAGTACTACCCCTACAACGGCTTCTACTTCCTCGACGACGTCTACGCAGCCCTCGAGTCGCACGCGTCCATCCGCACGACCACCTATCGACAGGTCACCGGCGACTCCGGTCGGCCGTTCGGCCGGCTCGATCATCTCGTCGCGGGCAGCTGGGTCTACGGCAACCTCGCGACGTGGATCGGCCATGCCGACAAGAACCGCGCGTGGGATCTCCTGTGCGACGCCAAGCGCAGCTACGACCTGGTGATGGGCAGCGGACGCCTCGACGAAGCGCAGCGCGAACGCGCCTCGCGGCAGCTGGGCGTGTGCGAAGGTTCCGACTGGTGCTGGTGGTTCGGCGACTACAACCCGCCCGAATCCGTCGCCGACATCGATGCCGTCTACCGTGCGAACCTCGCGCGTCTCTACGAACTGCTCGTTCTCCCGGTGCCGGCCGTACTGGCGGAGCCGGTGAGTCGCGGCGGCGCGCAGCACGGCCGGACCGTAGGCGCCATGCGTCGCTCGGCTTAGGGTACGTCTGATCCCCAGGCGCCGATCGCGCCGGTGGATCACACTTTTCCCGGGGCGCGTCCTTTTCCTCAACCAAAACGACATGCACATTCACATCCTCGGTATCTGCGGCACCTTCATGGGCGGCATCGCGGTGATCGCCCAGCAGGCCGGCCATCGCGTCACCGGCTGCGACGCGAACGTCTACCCGCCCATGAGCACGCAGCTGGAAGCTCAGGGCATCCGACTCACCGAAGGCTGGGACCCGGAACAGGTCGCTCTCGAACCGGACCTCTTCGTGATCGGCAACGTGGTCTCGCGCGGCAATCCGCTGATGGAGCGCATCCTCGAACGCGGTCTGCCTTACGTCTCGGGCCCCCAGTGGCTCGCCGAGAACGTGCTGCGCAGCAAGTGGGTGCTGGCGGTGGCCGGTACGCACGGCAAGACCACCACCAGTTCGATGGCCGCGTGGATCCTGCAGGAAGCGAAGCTGGATCCCGGCTTTCTCATCGGCGGGGTGCCCCTCAACTTCGGCATCTCCGCGCGCCTCACCGATTCCCCGTTCTTCGTGATCGAGGCCGACGAGTACGACACCGCGTTCTTCGACAAGCGCTCGAAGTTCGTCCACTACCGGCCGCGCA
>CAZEDA010000166.1:0-3164 GCA_964510915.1 uncultured Rhodocyclaceae bacterium
TTCTGGTTGGCCGACGCCCAGTTTGGGTATAGATTAGCGCCGGGTCGGGCGGCGATTTCCGTGCAGTTCTTCAATCTGTTCGATCGCGAGTTCCGCTTCCAGAACACCGACCTCGTCGGCGATCCGCGTCCGCCCCTGTTCGCCCCCGGCCGCTCGCTGATGGTGAGGCTGTCCCTGTCTCTCTGAGCCGCCGGGCCGGCGCCTCCGGGAGCCGGTCCCAACAACGATTCAGGAGCCAATGTCATGTCCGACAACGTACTCGTGCGCGCCACGCGCCGCCTGCTGCCGTTCGCTCTCGTCGCTGTCGTCTCCGGATGCGCGGAGTTCGGCCGTCATCACGACCATGGCCCCGCCACCGCCCTGCCCCTGAACGGCGTGGCCGGCATCGTGTTCCTGCGGGACGGCCAGCCCGTCGTGGTGGACGCCAAGGGGGAGCCTGTACCTACCTGCCAGTTGCCCACCGACAAGGTCGAGCGCGGCAAGAACCTCTGCCCGGCCACCACGAACACCACCATCCTCGAAGTGACACCGATCTCCGTCGTTGCGCACACGGGCAGCACCTGCCGCACGTTCGTGATCGCCGGCAACATCCGCACCGTCTGCTGGTAGCGGGCTTTCGCGGGGACCTCCATTCGATGAGCTGGATCACCGGCGTCGGGCTGACGCCTTTCGGCAAGCACCCGGGCCGCAGCACGCTCGACCTCATGAGCGATGCGGCCGCGGCCGCTCTTGCCGATGCGCACCTGGAACGGCGGCAGATCGACGGCCTGCTCACGGGCTACTCGACGACCTTTCCGCACCTGATGCTCTCCACGCTGTTCGCGGAGCACTTCGGCATCGTCCCGTCGTATGCCCATGCCATCCAGCTCGGCGGGGCCACCGGTTTCGCGATGGTGATGCTCGCGCATCACCTGGTGGAGGCAGGGCTCGCCGAGAACGTGCTGGTCGTGGCCGGCGAGAACCGGTTGACGGGTCAGTCGAGGGACAGTGCGGTCCAGACGCTCGCCCAGGTCGGACACCCGGTGTACGAAGTGCCGCTCGGCGCGACGATCCCTGCCTACTACGGGCTCGTGGCGTCGCGTTACATGCACGAGTACGGCACCACGGAGCAGGATTTCGCGGCCCTCGCCGTTCTCATGCGTTCACACGCGGTGCGGCACCCGGGCGCACAGTTCCGCGAGCCGATCACCGAAGCGGAGGTTCTCGCGTCCAAGCCTGTGGCGTCGCCGCTGAAGCTGCTCGACTGCTGTCCGGTGTCGGACGGCGGTGCGGCCTTCGTCGTCAGCCGTCATCGCACAAACGATCATGGCGTGCGCCTCATCGGGACGGCGCAGGCCCATACGCACCAGCATGTCAGTGCGGCCCCGAGCCTCACCTCGTTCGGCGCGGCCGATTCCAGCCGCGCCGCTCTGAAGGCTGCGGGTGTCTCGCTGCCAGACATCGACTACGCCGCCATCTACGACAGCTTCACCATCACGGTGACGATTCTCCTCGAGGAGATCGGCCTCGCGCCGCGCGGTGCCGCAGGTCGCATGGCGCGGGAAGGACACTTCTCGAAGACCGGGAAGGTGCCTCTCAACCTGCACGGCGGGCTGCTGTCGTACGGGCACTGCGGCGTCGGGGGCGCCATGGCGCATCTGGTGGAGATGCATCTTCAGCTCACCGGGCGCGCGGGGGACCGGCAGGCGGGAACGCCGAAGCTCGCGCTGCTGCACGGCGACGGCGGCGTGCTGTCGTCGCATGTGAGTCTCGTCGCGGAGAGAGTGCAATGACCCAGGTCGCCCTGCTCGACTGGACCGAGGGTGCCGAAGGCATCGTCTGGCAGCATTGCGCTGCCTGCGGCCACGGCTGGTACTTCCGGCGGACGTTCTGTCCGAAGTGCGGTGCCGGTACGCCGGAAACGAGGCAGGCCTCGGGCGCAGGCACCGTCCACGCGATCACGCGCGTCATGCGCGCACCGAGCGAAGCCCTCCGTCCTTACGCGCCCTACAGCATCGCGCTGGTGGACCTCGACGAAGGACTTCGCGTGATGGCCCACGCTGACGACGCCGTGGCGATCGGAGATCGCGTCACGGCGGCGTTCGTCCCCTTCGGCGACCGGATCGTGCCGCGTTTCAGCAAGGTCTGATCGACCGTCACAGCCCGATGAAGGGCAACCCTGCCCGCGCCTGGTAGTACGTCATCACGGTGAACGCCGCGTAGGCGACTGCAGCCAGCCACACAATCCATCGCTGACCGCCATCCGACCGCCGGGCAAGCAGGACGCCCACGGCCGGCAGCGCCTGCACCGCATGGGTGGCCCAGAAGTGCGCCACCCGCAGGTCACCGCCCGTGGTCGACCACCCGAGCAGCGGCAGGCCGGGATGCCCGGCCACCCCGCCCACCGAGTGACCCGACCCGCTCCCCAGGGCGCCGGCAAAGACGATGGTGCCGACGAAGGTGAGCACCGCGCCGAGCACCATGGCGAGCCGAAGCGTCGCAGGAATGGTTGCGGTCTTTTCCCGCGCCACGAGCACACCCGCGAACAGGATGCCCAGCGTGAGTCCCACGGCACCGATGCCCGCTGCCGAGTAGAGCATGGCGGCCCACGGCGTGCTCCGGTTGAAGTGCGACGGCTGTCCGGCCATCGCCATGCCGATCAGCCAGGCCATCTCCAGGATCGCGAGCACGGGTGTGACGTGCAGGACGTAGCGCGCGGCCAGCGTGCGCAGCGTAGGCGCAGAGAGGTGGCCGAGGAACCAGGCCAGCGTCCAGAAGTACGCCGTGAGCGACAGGAAGAACTTGATCGGCTTCACCCAGAAGCTGTGGCCATCGATGCTGCGCGGGTCGATCAGCACGGCGAGCAGCAGAGCGAGCGCCATCAGCCCCATGACGGTTCCGAGTGTGGTGAGCTTCGGCTGAAGCCGCCGGAGGCGGGCGTACCACCCTTCATCGCGGCGGAACGCGGGGGCGGAGAAGGCGTGGGCAGAGGTCGGGATCATGGTCGGGTCTCCAGGAAGAGGGGGTCAGGGGTGCACGGTCGTCGCGGAACCGGTTCGCGACCGGTAGAGGCGCAGTGCGAGGAAGAGCAGCCAGCCGATCGGGCCGAGGAGAAAGGTCATGACCAACGCCGGCGCGAGCATCCACTGCGGCATGCCGAGCCGGTGCGCTTCGCCCCGTTCCCA
>CAZEDA010000166.1:3264-7471 GCA_964510915.1 uncultured Rhodocyclaceae bacterium
CCTTTATGTAGACATTGTCTAGTTCCGGAATCGAAGGCTAGGCGCTAAACTAGACACTGTCAAGAAAAACGTGTGCAGGGGGAGTCCAGTGGATCGACGCATCCGGACCAGGAGCGCAGAAGGGGGCTACCACCACGGTGCGTTGCGCGAAGCGCTGCTCTCCGCTGCAGAAAGCCTCATCGGAGAACAGGGCCTGGAGGGCTTCACGCTGCGGGAATGCGCGCGCCGCGCCGGCGTGTCGCACGGGGCCCCCGCCCATCATTTCGGCGACCTGCGCGGGCTGCTGTCTGCGTTCACGGCGCAGAGCTTCGAGACGCTCGACGCACTGACCACCCGCTATCGCGAGGCCGCGGAGAAGGAGCCCTACGCGCAACTGGTGGCGGCCGGCGTCGCGTACCTCGACTACGCGCTCGCCAACCGGGCGCGTTTCCAGCTCATGTTCCGCAGCGACCGGATCGATTTCAGCCACCCGCCCCTGCATGCGGCGGCCACCAGCGTCCACGATCAGCTTCGCGAATGCGTGATCGCCGTTCTCGCCGGGCGGGCTCGCCAGCCCGAAGACCTCCCGGACGCCGCCGTGCTCGCGCGGACCACCCAGGCGTGGTCGTTCGTGCACGGATTCGCCACGCTCTATCTCGACAATGGCCTGTTCGCCTCGCAGGTTGGCGGCAGCCCGGCGCGGGCCCGAAGCGCCTACGTGGCCCTGATGCTGGGCATGAAAGAGACGTTCGAAGGCGACCCGCGGTAGCGACGACAGGCATTCCCCGGGCAGTGCCGTCTGGCGGGGCCGATTTTCCGTTACGCTCGCGCCTCCCCTCGACTCACCGGTTCCGCCCCATGACTTCCCCGCTGCGCGCTGCCCACGCCCCCCGCTCCATCGCCGTGATCGGCGCCTCGGAGAATCCCGACAAGATCGGCGGCCGGCCGCTGTACTACCTGGGCAAGTACGGCTTCCAGGGCAAGGTGTACGGCATCAATCCGAAGCGCACGGAGACTCAGGGATTTCCCACGTTTCCCTCGCTGGACGCGCTGCCCGAAGTCCCCGAAGCCGCCATCGTCGTGGTGCCGGGCGCCTCTGCCGTGACAGCAGTGGAGCAGTGTGCGAAGGCCGGGGTGAAGGTATGCGTGGTCATGGCCTCCGGCTTCAGCGAGACCTCTTCGGAGGAAGGCCGGCTCGGCGAGCAGCGCATGCGCGAGGTCGCCCGCGCCGCCGGCATGCGGGTGATCGGCCCCAATTCCCAGGGACTCGCCAACTTCGGCACGGGGGCGGTGCTGTCGTTCTCGTCGATGTTCCTCGAGATCGCGCCCATGGATGGCCCGGTCGGCATCGTGAGCCAGAGCGGCGCGATGAGCGTCGTGCCCTACTACATGCTCCGCAAGCGCGGCATCGGCGTCCGTTACGCGCACGCCACAGGCAACGACTGCGACGTGACCGTCGCGGAACTCGCCGCCGAGATGGCGACGGACCCCGAACTGCGGGTGCTGCTGATGTATCTGGAGAGCGTGCCGAATCCGGCGCCGCTCGCCGAAGCGGCACGCATCGCGCGGGAACGGGGGCTGCCCATCGTCGCACTCAAGTCCGGACGCACGAGCGCCGGCCAGCAGGCGGCGAAGTCCCACACGGGCGCCCTCGCCAACGAGGATCGCGTGGTGGACGCGTTTCTGGAGCGGCACGGCATCTGGCGCGCGAACGACCTGCGGGAACTCGTCCATGCGACCGAGCTGTACCTCAAGGGCTGGAAGCCATCGGGACGCCGCCTCGTCGCGATCAGCAATTCCGGCGCGGTCTGCGTGATGTCCGCGGACGCCGCCACGCGCGCCAACATGCCCATCGCGCCGCTGGCAGCGGAAACGAAAGCCGAACTCGCGTCGATCCTGCCGTCGTTCGCCACGAGCACCAACCCGATCGACATCACCGCGGCACTGCTCACCAACAGCGGGCTGTTTGGCGCGATCCTGCCCGTGGTCGCCCGCGACCCGGCCGCGGACGCCTTCGTCATCGGCATTCCGGTCGCCGGGGCCGCCTACGACGTGGAAGCCTTCGCGCGGGATACCGCGGCGTTTGCGCAGGAAACCGGCAAGCCCACCGTCGCCGCCATCACACAGGACGAAGTGGCGGCGCCCTTCAAGGCTCGCGGCGTTCCGGTGTTCCAGACGGAGGCCGAGGCCGTCTCCGCCCTGGCCCAGTTCGTCGCCCACCACGAACTCATGCGCGACGCGAAACCGACGCTGGCGGTGCGGCCCGAGGTCGCCGGCGCCCAGCGCATGCTGAACGAAGCCGAGAGCCTGGCGCGCCTTCAGGCGGCCGGCGTGCCCGTCATGCGGCACCGGCTCTGCCGCACCGCGGACGAAGCCGCCGAGGCCTTCCGCGCAATGGGCGGCAAGGTGGTGGTGAAGGGCTGCTCGCGGGACGTCGCACACAAGTCCGAGCTGGGGCTGGTGGCGCTGGGGCTGGAGACTGAGGCTGCCGTTCGCGAGGCGTTCGAGCGGATGCGCGCAACGCTCGAGACGCAGAAGCTCGCCTTCGACGGCGTGCTGGTCGCGGCCATGGCGCGGGGCCGGCGGGAACTGATGATCGGTGCCCACGTGGACCCCGTGTTCGGTCCGGTGGTCGTCGTCGGCGACGGCGGCAAGTACGTGGAAGCGATGCCGGACTCCGCTCTCCTGCTTCCTCCTTTCCAGGAGGCCGACGTCGCGCGCGCCCTCGACCGTCTGCGCATCGCGCCGCTGCTGCGCGGCGTGCGCGGAGAAGCGCCGCTCGACGTCGACGCGTTCTGCCGTGCCGCCACCGCCGTGGGCAAGCTGATGGCCGCCCCGGACTGCGGGATCGTCAGCCTGGACGTGAATCCGGTGCTCGTGGGGTCGGCCGGTGAAGGCTGCCAGGCACTGGACGGCGTGGTGTTCGAAAAAGCGTAGGACAGGTCGGGGTCAGCGGACTCGCAGCCGGAGCTCCTGGCGGGTCTGCACCACCTCGAACTGCCGCAGGAAGTTCTGCCCAAGGAGCGCGACATCTCCGAGGTCCGGGTTCACGGCCACGGCGAGGTCCGCCACGGAAAGGCATGCAGCGCTGACCCGCTGGCCGCGGACGATCCGGCCTTCGATCCGCCCGGCCGCGGTTTCGAACATGGCGGGCGCGCCCCCCTTGGCCCCGGCGGCGCCGGCATCCGCGCTGTTGATGGTGACGTAGCTGGCGCCCGTGTCCACGAGAAACCGGACCGGGGCCCCGTTGACCGCACCGTCGAGATAGAAGTGACCGTCGCGGGAGGCGGGCACCACGATCTCGGCGGGTGCCGCGGCGCCGTCGCATCCCTGGATGGCTTCCCGCTGCTGCCCCATGTACTCGAAGGCCGCATAGCCGGCGCCGATCAGGCCCAGCCAGACGACCGTGGCAATCATGTGGCCCTTCATTGCAAAAACCCCTTGAAATCGACCATCCCATCCCCATGTGGCCTGGATTCGCATGCAATCCAGCCAGGAAATCCGATGTCGGAACAGGAAGATACCTTGAATTTCTCCCAGCCCGCCGGGGCGCCGCCGGCGCCCGAAGCCAACGAAGCGCCGACCGTGCCCGAGCCGGAAGTGATGCCCAGCCTGGAGGAACTCCTCCGCAAGGCGGAACTCCAGGCCCAGGAGCACCACGACGCCTGGCTCCGCGCCAAGGCGGATGCCGAGAACATCCGCAAGCGCGCCCAGGAAGACGTCACCAAGGCCCACAAGTTCGCCGTCGAGGGCTTCTCGACGGAAATGCTCGCCGTGAGGGACAGCCTCGAGGCCGCCCTGGCCACCCAGAACGTCACCATCGAGAACATGCGCAGCGGCGTCGAGATCACGCTGCGGCAGCTGACCTCCGTGTTCGACAAGTTCTCGGTGAAGGAAGTGAGCCCCGCACCGGGCGAGAAGTTCGACCCCCACCGCCATCAGGCGATGAGCGTGATGGAGTCCGACCTGCCGCCCAACTCGGTGGTGCAGGTGTTCCAGAAGGGCTATCTCCTGCATGACCGCGTGCTGCGACCGGCGATGGTGGCCGTCGCGAAGGCCAAGGGCGCCTGACCCGCCCTGCCGGACAGAAACGGCCGTGACAAAGGGGCCGCGACGGGTTGAATCGACCCGGGCGGACCCAATCTAGGCCTCAACGGATTGATTCAACAACTTTGCAACGGGGAAACGTCATGGCAAAGATCATCGGCATCGACCTCGGTACCACCAA
>CAZEDA010000167.1:0-3144 GCA_964510915.1 uncultured Rhodocyclaceae bacterium
AGCAGGGACTTGTTGCCGCGCACGAGGGCGTTGTAGCCGAGCGCGGCGGGAATGGCGACCGCGAGGCCCAGGGCCGTCATGATCAGGGCCTCACCGACCGGTCCGGCGACCTTGTCGAGCGAAGCCTGGCCGGCCAGCCCGATGGCCACGAGTGCGTGGTAGATGCCCCACACCGTGCCGAAGAGTCCCACGAACGGGGCCGTGGAGGACACCGACGCGAGCACGGAGAGCCCCGACTGCAGCTTCGCATTGCTGTCGTCGATGGACGCGCGCAGGCAGCTCATCAGCCACTCGCTGCGGCCCATGCTGCCTCCGAGGGTGCCCTCGTGGCTGCGATGATGCTGCGCACTGTCCACGCCGGCCTGTGCCAGCGCGGCGAACGGGTTTTCCTCGGGCGAGCCGAGAGCCTGCAGGCCTTCGGGCACCGAGCGCGCCTGCCAGAAGGCTTCGCGGGCCTGCGTGGCGCTGCGCTGGAGACGCGCGAGGGCGACGCCCTTCATCACGATCACATACCACGACATCGCCGACATGATGACGAGCAGGATGGCCACCGCCTTCTGGATGGCATCCGCATTGGCCCAGAGATGATCCAGTCCGAACTGACCCACGATTCGCTACCCCTTTGTCAGGAATCCAGCTTGAAGGAAAACGGTACCACCACCCAGACGGGCACGGCACGCCCGCCGTCCAGGTAGGGCTTGAACACGGCACGCGACGCGGCCTCCCTGGCCGCGGTGTCGAGCCGGCTGTATCCGCTCGATTTCTGCAGTTCGACCTTCTCGACCTTGCCCTGCTCGCTGACGAGAACCCGCAGCAGCAGCTCGCCGGTTTCGCGCAGCCGCATGGAGATCTGCGGATACGTGGCTTGCGGCGCGCGGATGTACTCGATGCCGGCGTCCCCGATGGAGCGGACCAGCGGTTGCGCTGGCGGGGGCGGGGGTGCCGCGACGACCGGCGGCGGAGGCGCGGGATCCGGCGGGCCCGGGGCCACGACGACCGGCGCGGGTTCTGCCGGCTTCGGCGGCGGCTCGACCGGCGCGGCCGGCAGGGTGATGGCCGTGGGCGGAGGCGGCGTGTCCACCGGCTTGACCGTCTCGCGCGGGGTCGGCGGCGGGGGAGGCGGCGTGGCCACCACCTTGGGAGGCGGAGGCGGCGGAGGCGGTGGCGGGGTCGGCTCCACGGGCGGGTCGGGCAGGATCAGGCGGGCGACCACTTCCTCCTGGACGAAATTGGAGGCCTTGCGCATGAGACCCGCCTGGAGCGCATAGAAGAACCCCACGTGCAGCAGCACGATGAGCACGAGAACGGCCGACTGACGGCCGCCGGGCATCAGACCGCCCATGGGGCACCGGCAACGCGTCGGGCGGGCCGGCAGGTGGCGCCCGCGACCGTGCGACCGGGCGGGCGTGATCCTTCAGGGGCCTTGTCCGCCATGGCGGCCGGGTAAACCTCGGGGACACCCCCGTTCGCGGGGTCGGATTGCGACATGCTCGAGACCATCGTGGACGTTCTGCCGGAAATTTCGCCGCCGCGGTGCCAGCCCCGGCGAGGACTCAGGAATTTAGCCCATCACCCGGGGCGCTGCAAACCATTCTCATTCACGATGATCGGAATCAGGAGTTATTCCTGGGTCCGAGCTGCGCCCGCTCAGGCCGGCGGGACCAGTTTCTCCAGGGCGGCGCGCAAGGGGGCGGGCAGTTCCACGGGGCGTCGGGTGTCCCGATCCACATACACATGAATGAAGTGGCCGCGGGCGGCGGTCTCGGGGTCGTCGTTGCGGAACAGGCCGATCTCGTAGCGCACGCTGCTGGAGCCCAGCCGGGCGACGCGCAGGCCGGCGTGCACGGTGTCCGGGAAGGTGATGGAGGCGAAGTAGTTGCACTGTGTCTCGACGACCAGGCCGACCACGGGGCTGCGCTCGATGTCCAGCACGCCCTGTTCGATCAGGTACTGGTTCACGACCGTGTCGAAGTACGAGTAGTAGACGACGTTGTTCACATGGCCGTAGACGTCGTTGTCCATCCAGCGCGTCGGGATGGTCTGGAAGTGCCGGTAGGCAGCGCGCGGCAGCGGTTCGGGTTTGCTCATGGTGGGCTCCGCAGGGGCTCAGTGTGCTTGTTTCCGGTCAGGGGCGTCGGTGCGGCCGCGCATGTGCTTCCAGTTCACGGCGAGCATGCCGGCGAGGATGATCACCGCCATGCCCGACAGGGTGCCGCCGTCCGGGAAGTCGCCGAAGGCGAGCCACGCGAGCGCCGTGGACCAGACCAGCTGCACGTAGACGAAGGGTGCCAGCGCCATCGGCGAGGCATGTTCCACGGCGCGGATCAGCAGCCAGTGACCGAATCCGCCCAGGAGCCCCACGCACAGGATCAGCACGCCCTGCAGGAGCGTCGGCGTCTGCCACATGAAGGGCAGGGCGACGCTGAGGGCCACGGCGCCCACCAGCGCGCCGAAGAACAGCGTGGTCATCGAATCGTCCCGGCCCGCCACCTTGCGGGTCGCGATCTGGTAGAGGCTGAAGAACAGCGCGCAGATGAGCGGGAGCAGCACGACGGGGCTGAACACCGCGCCCCCGGGCCGCACGATGATCAGCACGCCGAGGAAACCCAGCATCACGGCGATCCATTGCCGGCGCCCGACCTTCTCGCCGAGGAGCGGCCCCGACAGCGCCGTGACGAGTACCGGTCCGACGAAGCTGATCGCCGCGGCTTCGGCGAGCGGCAGGAACTTGAGCGACAGGTAGAAGAACGCCGTGGAGCAGACGAGCAGCAGTCCGCGAAGCGACTGCAGGACCGGGTGCTTCGTGCGGACGAGGCCCATGCCCATTCGCGGGCCGAATACGGCGAGGATGAACGCGAACTGCACGAAGTACCGCGCCCAGATGAGCGGCGCAACCGGATAGCTGCGGAGCAGATACTTGGCGAGCGTGTCCATGGACGAGAACATGAACACGGCCGTCATGATGAGGAGAACGCCCCGCAGGGGATGGCGGGCGTGCGGCGTACTGCCCATGCGTCAGGGCAGCGGCTGGCCGGCCTGCGGCGGCAGCACTTCGCGCCCCGCGAACACGGCACTGCCCAGGACTTCCTCCAGACGCAGACATTCGTTCCACTTCGCCATGCGTTCCGATCGCGAGAACGACCC
>CAZEDA010000167.1:3244-7462 GCA_964510915.1 uncultured Rhodocyclaceae bacterium
GCCGCCGTGAACGCGCGCATGCCTTCGGCGTCATCCTCGGCGAGCGGATCTTCGACAGACGCGATGGGATAGCGCTGGCACCAGTCGAGCAGCATCTCCACCATGCCGTCGCGATCGAGTTCGCGACGTTCGAGTCCCAGCGTGTAACGGCCATTGCGCCCGAATTCGGACGCGGCGATGTCGAGCGAGATGGCGACGTCTTCGCCGGGCACGTAGCCCGCCTGTTCGATCGCGCGCACCAGCATGCCGAGGGCTTCCTCGTTGGAGTCGAAGGCGGGCCAGAAGCCGCCTTCGTCGGCGACGCCCTGGAGCCGTCCGGATTCCTCCATCAGACGCCCGGCGGCGCGGTAGACCTCGGCAGTCATGTCGAGCGCCTGCGCGAAGCTGCGGGCGCCGAGCGCCATCACCATGAAGTCCTGGATGTCGACCCGCCGGCCCGCGTGGGCGCCGCCGCCGAAGATCTGGATCTCCGGCAGGGGCAGGCGCACGGGGCGGCCCTGCGAGAGATAGGCGTAGAGCGGCACGCCGGCCGCAGCGGCTGCCGCGTGGAGCACGGCCATCGACACCGAAATCGTCGCGTTGCCCCCCAGGCGCGACTTGGTCGGCGTGCCGTCGAGGGCGATGAGCGCGGCGTCGACCGCACGCTGGTCCTGCGCGTCCATGCCGACCAGACGGGTCGCGATTTCGCCGTTGACGTGGGTCACCGCGTTGCGCACATCCATGCCCCCGAGATGCGGGCCGCCGTCGCGCAGATCGATGGCTTCGTGCATGCCCCTCGAGGCACCGGCCGGCGCGATGGCGCGACCGAGAGCGCCGCCTCGAAGTCGCACTTCGGCCTCCACCGTGGGACGGCCGCGGGAGTCCCACACGCGGCGCGCGTGGACGGATTCGATGAGGGTTCGGTTCATGGACACAGTCGATGAGGGCAGGACCGGGACGGTCAGGCAGTCCTGCGGGGGTGGGTGCCGATCTCGGCCCGCCAGGACTCGCTCACGTGGGAGAGCCGGTCGGTCGGATGGGCGAGCAGGTGACGGGCGACGCGCCGGACCTTGTCCCGGTCGGCGTCCGTCGTGATGTATTCCGCGGGCGACTTGCCGTCGACCCGGGCGAGGAACAGGCCGGGCAGCAGGCGGGCGACGCGGGCTTCGATGGCCTCCCGCGGTTCCCAGGTGACGCGCCCGAGGTAGGTGCCGTGCAGTGCAGCAAAGCAGTCGAGGTAGCGCGGCCACCACTGCGGCCGCCACAGGCACTTCAGCAGCAGGTGGTTCAGGCAGAACGCGAGGTCGAAGGCCGGATCGCCGAACCACGCGCACTCGGCGTCGAGGAACACCGGACCGTCGGGACCCACCAGGATGTTCTTCGGGCTGACGTCGCCGTGGACCAGGGCGTGCCGGTGACCGAGGGTCGTGGTGATGAGCTGTTCGAGCGGCGCGGCGAGATCGGGATGGGCGCGTGCGGTCGCAGCGAGATACGGTTCGAGGCGGATCGGCACGAAGATGTGATCGGTCGCAAAGCGTTCGGGCATCGACGGGTCTGCGGCGGTCCGCGCGTGGATGTGCGCGAGACGCCGACCGACCTCGCGGGCGACGGCCGGGTCGATCACGCCGTCGCGAAGCTGCGCCTTCCAGACGGGATGGTGCTCCGGATCGAGGTAGGCCATCGCGAAGAGCCCTTCCTCCGGCGCTTCGCCGAGAATCGCAGGCACCGCCGCGGGCTCGATGGTGGCGGCGACGCGCATCCATTCGACTTCCCAGCGGTTGCGCTCCACCGGCGCCTGCCAGTCGGCGGCCACCTTGAGCTTGGGCAGGGCGCGCTTCACGCAGGCGGTGCCGCGCGGTGTCACCGCCTTGAAGATGTCGGACGACACACCACCCGCGAGCGGCTCGAGCGACAGCGGTTCGCCCGGGACCACGAGCCCGATGCGTTCCAACGCCGGTCTGAAGGCCTGTATGTGATCTTGCAAGGCGGATGCGGGACTACAATCGTGTGACTGCGGGCAAGGGGCGCAACGGACGCATCCGACGAAAGAGACGAACCGTTCGTGAGCGACCGACGCGCCGTCGTCCCTCGCCTGGCGAGGGACGGGATTCCTTCACGACTCTAGCATACTCATGTCCAAGGTCATTCTCGCGCTGGACCAGGGAACCACGAGTTCCCGTGCCGTGGTGTTCGACGACACCGGTACCGCGCTTGCCGTTGCGCAGAAGGAACTGCCGCCGATCTATCCGCAGCCCGGCTGGGTGGAACACGATCCCGAAGCGATCTGGTCCACGCAGATCGGCACGGCGCGGGAAGCGCTGGCCGCCGCCGGCCGGAGCATCGCGGACGTCGCCGGGATCGGCATCACCAACCAGCGCGAAACCACCATCGTGTGGGATCGCGCCACCGGTCAGCCGCTGTACAACGCGATCGTCTGGCAGGACCGCCGCACCGCGGACTTCTGCGCCCGCGCGAGGGCCGGCGGTGTCGAGGCCCTGGTGCGCGGCCGTACGGGCCTTGTGGTCGATCCGTACTTCTCCGGCACCAAGATCCGCTGGATCCTCGACAACGTCGCCGGCGCGCGGGCCCGCGCAGAGCGCGGGGAACTGCTGTTCGGCACCGTCGATACCTGGCTCGTCTGGAAGCTGACGGGAGGTGCGCTGCACGTCACCGACGCCTCCAACGCGTCGCGCACGCTGCTCTTCAACATTCACCATCGCGACTGGGACGAGAAGCTGCTGGGCATCTTCGGTGTGCCGAGATCCATGATGCCGCGCGTGGTTCCCTCCAGCGGTGTCTGCGGTGAGTCGCGACCCGACGTCTTTGGCACGGCCATTCCCATCGCCGGGATCGCGGGCGACCAGCAGGCGGCGCTGTTCGGCCAGCGCTGCGTGGTGCCGGGAAGCGTCAAGAACACTTACGGCACCGGCTGCTTCATGCTGATGCACACGGGCGGTCAGGTGGCGGAGTCCCGGCACCAGTTGCTGTCGACCGTCGCGTGGGATCTCGGCGGGCGCACCGAGTACGCGCTGGAGGGCAGCGTGTTCGTGGCGGGCGCAGCCGTGCAATGGTTGCGTGACGGCCTCGGCATCATCCGGTCCGCAGCAGACATCGAAGCACTTGCCGGGAGCGTGAGCGACGCCGGCGGCGTGATGTTCGTCCCGGCGTTCACGGGTCTCGGGGCACCTCACTGGGACCCGGACGCCCGCGGCACGATCTGCGGGCTCACCCGCGGGTCCACTGCCGCGCACATCGCGCGCGCCACGCTGGAAGCCATCGCCCTGCAGAACGCAGACATCCTCGAATGCATGCAGGCGGATTCCGGCGTCGCGTTGAAGGAGTTGCGCGTCGACGGCGGCGCCACGAGGAACGACCTGCTGATGCAGATCCAGGCGGATGTCCTGGGCGTCCCTGTCAGCCGTGCGGCCAATGCGGAGTCCACCGCACTGGGCGCCGCGTTCCTCGCGGGACGCGCCGTCGGTGTCTGGGCTGACGATTCCGCGCTCGACCGGCTGTGGCAGCGGGACCGGCTGTTCGAGCCGGCGATGCCGGCAGACCGGGTGGCCGCCCTTCGCCACGCCTGGACCGACGCGGTGCGCCGGGCCCGGGGCGGGCGTTCCTGAGAAGGTCCGCCTGACCTGCACGGTCGCGGAGGTCGTGCGGTCCTTCCCTTGACGCAGGTCAATTGGCCGGGTGGTCGCGAGCGTACGCTCGTCGGCAAATTCACCGCGGAGGACCCTGCCATGACAAGAAGCTGGACGATCGCCATCTCCCTCGTCGCCGCGTGCGTGTTCGCATCCGCTGCGTTCGCCGCGGACGAGCCGCCCGCCGGCGAGTACCGCATCGTCGACGGCAAGGTCGACGCAGGCACCTATCGCGGCTGGATGACCTACTACCTGGCCTGTCAGAGCTGCCACGGCGGCGAGCGGCCGGGCATCGCCCCGGATCTTTCCCAGAGTCTCCGGACCATGCTGCGCAGCGAGTTCGTGAACAAGGTGCTTACCCGCTACCGCGTGAATCTGTCGCTGGCGGAGTCGGTTTTCTCCGACTCCGTGCGTCAGGCCATGATCGACGAGGTGGAGCGGCAGGAACAGAGCGCGAAGAAGGGCGTGGCCATGCCGGCATGGCAGTCCGACGCGACCATCAGCCAGCGGGTGCTCGACCTGCACGCCTATCTCCGCGCGCGGGCCGACGGGAAGATCGGACCCGGGCGGCCCCGGACGATGGGGGAGTAGGTGT
>CAZEDA010000168.1:0-1836 GCA_964510915.1 uncultured Rhodocyclaceae bacterium
TCGCCATGGAATCGGATTCGTTTCTGTTTCACATCCTCGTGCTCGCCGCGGCGCTCGGCATCGCCGTGATCGCAGAGCGATTCCGCCCCGATGCCTTTCCGGTCGACAGGAATTGGCTGCAGCGTTGGGTCCTTGGCATCGGCCTCTGGGCGATCACCATGGTCGCAGCCGCCTGGCTGATGCCAGCACTGCAGGACGGTCCAGCACTGCTGCACGCCAGTCCGGTCGTGGCCCAGTTCGTGGTGTTGCTGTTCGCCCTGGATGGTCTGCAGGCCGTCATCCACTGGAACCTGCACCGCTGGCCGATGCTCTGGCGGCTGCACGCCGTCCACCATGCCGATGCCCACTTCGACACCGCGACGGCGCTCCGTTTCCACCCGGCCGAGAGCCTTCTGCGCGGTCTCGCGGACGCCGTTCTGTTCTGGATCCTTGCCCCGGATCCGGTCGCAGTCGGCGCGGTGCTGGCCGTGTCGGCCGTCTGGAACGTCTTTCAGCACGCGCGCATCGCGCTGCCCCGCGCCGTGCTGGCTCCAATGGAACTGCTCTTCGTGACGCCGGACGTGCACCGGATCCACCACGCCCTGCCGGCCGAGATGCACGACACGAACTTCGGCACGGTGTTCACAGTGTGGGACCGGCTGTTCGGCTGGTACCGGGCACCGCGGAAGGAGAGCTTCGACACGGGCGTGGCGGGCTGGCAGGCAGAGGACGACCTCGTCGCAAACCTGCTAGCCCCGCTGCAGCCGCTCGCCGAGGAACCTGCTGGCGTTACCCAGCCCGCTGACGGAGACCGGCCCGCGCGATAATGCGGCAGGGTCCGCCCCACACAACGGCTGCGCCCCCCCGTCCGCCCGCCTCCCCGCGCCCGGCGGCCACTGTGCTCCTGCTGCACGACGGCCCGCAGGGTCTCGAAGTCCTCATGACTCGCCGCTCGATGACGGCGAGCTTCGCGCCCGGCGCCTACGTGTTTCCGGGCGGCGGCATCGAAGCCTCCGACGTCGGTCCCGACACCTTTGCGGGGGCCCTACGTCGCCCGACCCCGGACAATGTGAGGCTCACACAGGCCATTGCCGCCATCCGTGAACGCTTCGAGGAACTGGGCATCCTGCTGGTACGACATGGTGATGGGCAGTACGCCACCTGGGACGACCGAGAAACCGCCCCCCTTTACTCAATCCAATCGATCGGCAACGAATGTCGGCCCGTCTTACATGCAACAGCAGGGACGCGGCAGCCGGCAACTCGTCTTCCCTCGCGAGATCGGAAAAGAACCGGGGGCGGTGCGGGTATTGCTGAATACGAATCGCCTCGCGCCGCTCGCGACGCGAAGCGTGTTTCTTCCGTTCAGTCACAGTCCAGAAAAGGAGAGAAGAAGATGAAGCCCGCTTTACTGCTGTCGCTGTGCCTTCTGCCGCTGGGGGCCTTTGCCGGGTCCAACACCATTCCAGGGACCCGCATCCCTGAACCCGAGATGTGGGCGCTCATCGGCGTTACGGCGGTCGCGATCGGCCTGGCGCGATTCATTCGCCGGAAGTAACCGTCCAACGACAATCATCCTGCAATCGAACCTGGAGAAGACAACAATGAAAACCCTTGCCTCGATTGGCCTTGCCTTGCTTCCGTTTGCGGCTTCCGCAGGCGGCCAGCCGCTCCCGGTCAACCGGATTCCGGAACCGGAGATGTGGGCTCTCGTCGGAGCAGCAGCCGCAGCCGTGGCGGTCGCGCGGTTCATCCGCCGCAAGTAAGCAGAAGCACTGTGCGACGGCGGAAGCTTCGCCGTCGCATTTCCGGTTGTCCAGTGAGTGCATGCCAGGGACCGACACCAACGACGGTGCG
>CAZEDA010000168.1:1936-7460 GCA_964510915.1 uncultured Rhodocyclaceae bacterium
GCCGCCATCGTCGGCTTTTCCCTGCTCGCGACTGCCCTGCTGGAAAGGCGGTTCGGTGACCCGGACCACCGTGGCTTCAACCTCGTGCAGCGCTGGGTCCTCAGCGTAGGCCTGTGGTCTGTGGGCGCCGCGCTGGCCGGCGCAATGCTGCCGGCGCTTGGCGCCGGGCTGCGTCTGTTCGAGCGTGCCGGCCTCGCGCTACCAATCCAGTTTGTCGTCCTGGTGATCGTGGTGGATCTTGCGCAGACGGTACTGCACCGTGCGATGCACCGACTCCCGCTGCTGTGGCGTCTGCACGCCGTTCATCACGTAGACCGGGAGTTCGACGCGGCCACATCCGTGCGCTTTCACCCGGGGGAATCGCTGATGCGGGCGGCAGTCGACGCGGCGCTCATCTGGCTGCTCGGTCCGGAACTGTCCGTCATCGCTGCCGCGATGATTTTCGGGGGCCTCTGGAACAGCTTTGAGCACGGGCGGTTTCGGCTGCCGCAGGGCCTGACTCGCCGAATGGAAGTTGCGCTAGTGACGCCGGATGTCCATCGCCTCCATCACGCGAAGTCCGAGGCGTTGCACGACACCAACTTCGGCGGCGTATTCACGCTTTGGGATCGTCTGTTCAGGACGTACCGGGCGCCGAGGGGCGCAGTGGTCGAGGTCGGGCTGGACCGCTGGGACGCGGGGGATGACCTTGTGTCGAATCTGCTGGCGCCGGCGACCGCACCGAGCGTTGCCCCGCCCGCCTGAACTGTCGATACCGCCCAATACCGTCGACATCCGGGGCTTGCGTCCAGCGATAATGCGGAATGGTCCGCCCCACACAACTGCTGCACACCCCCCGTCCGCCCGCCACCCCGCGCCCGGCAGCCACCGTGCTGCTCCTGCGCGACGGCCCGCAAGGTCTCGAAGTCCTGATGACTCGCCGCTCGATGACGGCGAGCTTCGCGCCAGGCGCCTATGTGTTTCCGGGCGGCGGCATCGAAGCCTCCGACACTTCACCAGACACTTTTGCGCGTACCAGACGCCGCCCCACCCAGGACGACACGAGGCTTACGCAGGCCATCGCCGCCATCCGTGAAAGCTTTGAGGAACTGGGCATCCTGCTGGCGCGCCATGGCGATGGCCGCTACGCCACCTCGGCCGACATAGCCGGACTCGACCGGCATGGTTCCCTGGTCGACCAGTGCACGGCTCGAGGACTGACGCTCGCCGCGGATGAGGTGTTCGTTCTCGCGCACTGGATCACCGACCGGGATCTGCCTCGTCGCTTCGATGTGCCGTTTCTCGTGGCCCGCGTACCCGAAGGCCAGGAGCCCGTGGCCGACGAGAAGGAACAGTTCGAACCGGTGTGGGTGCGCCCTGCCGACGCGCTGGACCGCCATCGCGCCGGGCAGTTCTTCATCATCTTTCCGACCATCCGCACGCTGGAAAGGCTGCGCCCCTACGAACGCGCGGAGGACGTTCTCGTCAGTTGCGCCGGTGAGCAGCCCTGGTTCGTGAGCTGTCCGCGGGCCGGTTATCTCGGCGGCAAGGAACAGCGATACATGGAGCACGAATCGCCCTTCGGCGAACTCGCGCTGACCTGCCCGGACGGGCAGATGCTCCATCACCTGGACTGGCAAAACGACCGCGCCACGTCGCTGCTGCGCAACGTTCAGCGGCTGACTTGCGGCAATCCTGGCGTGATGACCGGCCCCGGCACCAACAGCTATATCGTGGGTGACCCCGACACCGGTCATATCGTGATCGACCCCGGCCCGGAAGACCCCGAGCACCAGGAGCGCCTCTGGCGCGCCGCAGGCGGCGACATCCGCCTCATCGTGTGCACGCATTCCCACCCCGACCACTCGCCCGGCGCCCGGCCTCTCCAGGCCTTGTGCGAGCGCCACGGCCGCAGACCCGAATTGCTAGGCCTCGCGTCCCGCCCCACTTCGCGCCCCGCCAGTCATTTCGTCCCGGACCGCGAACTCGCCGACGGCGAGCGCCTGGTGCTGGAAGGACCGGAGCATCGACACACCTTGCGCGTGATCCATACGCCGGGCCACGCCGCCAACCACCTGTGTCTGGTGCTGGAGGAAGACGGACTGCTCTTCAGCGGCGACCATGTGCTGAACGGCAGCACGACGGTCGTTGATCCGCCCGATGGGCACATGAGCGACTATCTCGCGTCGCTCGACCGCCTGGAGGCCGCCTGCGCATCGGACCGCATCGAATTCATCCTGCCCGCGCACGGCTACGTGCTGGGCAATGTTTACGGCGATCCGCACGACGCCGCCGACGTCATCCGCCGTCTGCGCGCCCACCGCCTGCAGCGCGAGGCGAAGATCCTCGCGGTGATGCGCGCCCTGCCGGAAGGTACGATGCAGGAATGGCTGGAGCAGGCCTACGACGATGTGCCGCCACGCATGTGGCCAGTGGCAATGCGCTCGCTGACGGCGCATGTGGAAAGACTGCGAGAGCTGGGGTAGGCCGGCCCCAGGGCTCGTCTACGCAGCGTTCCGCCTTGCGGATCCGGAAGCGGGCCATCGATCGTGCAGTACCATCCCCTCCTGACCCTCTGCCGCAGGCCTTCGCCCGGCGGGGTGTGACGCCCGCCCCGGCACAGGGGCGGCGGGGAGGATCCGACAGCAATGAACATCGATTTCGGCGGGAAGCGGGTGGTGGTCTGCGGCGGCAGCCGTGGGATCGGCCGCGCCATCGCCCTGGCATTTGCCCGTTGCGGGGCTTCGGTTTCGGTCTGCGCGCGTGGGCTCCCGGCTCTCGAGGCGATGCGGTCGGAGCTTGAGGCGTGCGGCGTCACGGCGCACGCGGCCGCTTGTGATCTCGCCAGTGCCTCCGATATCGACGCGTACATCCCGGCAGCGGCAGCCGCGCTCGGTGGCATCGATGTGCTGATCAACAATGCGTCGGGCTTCGGTATCGGCAACGACGAGACGGCGTGGAAGGTCGGGTTCGATGTGGACCTGATGGCCACCGTTCGGGCTTCCACGGCGGCCGAGCCCTTCCTGCTGGCGGCGGGCGCAGGCGCCATCGTCAACGTCTCGTCCATCTCGGGCTTCCGCGCCTCCGCCCGAACGCCCGCCTACGCGGCCGTGAAGGCCGCCGTGATTCAGTACACCGCCTCCCAGGCCGCGCTGCTCGCCCGCAAGGGGGTTCGCGTCAACTGTGTGGCGCCGGGTTCCATCGAGTTTCCGGGCGGCCTGTGGGAGCAGCGCAAGATCTCCGCGCCGCAACTCTACGAAGCCATCGTCCGAAGCCTGCCAGCGGGCCGGATGGGTACGCCGGATGAGGTCGCAAATGCCGTGGTGTTCCTCGCGTCGCCTTTGGCCAACTGGATCACCGGGCAGACGCTCTGCGTGGATGGCGGCCAGCTTCTGGGCGCGTGACGGCGCCGGTACCCACACTACAATTCTCAATCCCTACGACACGGAAGAACTGCTATGACCTTCGACCCGAGACACAAGAGCCGCCCCCTTTTCGAGGGTCCCGACCGGGCCGTGGCGCGCGCCATGATGAAAGCTGCGGGCTTCACCGACGACGACATGGCCAAGCCGCAGGTCGGCGTGGCGCACTGCTGGATCGGCACGATGCCCTGCAACCTCAACCACCGCGAGCTTGCGCAGCGCGTGATGGACGGCATTCGTGCCGCGGGCGGTACGCCGCTGGAGATCAACACGGTTGCCATCAACGACGGCATCACCACCGGGACGGAGGGCATGAAGACCTCCCTCGTGAGCCGCGAGATCATCGCCGACTCGGTCGAGATGGTGGCGCGCGGCCACATGCTGGACGCCATCGTCACGATCTCCGGCTGTGACAAGACCATCCCCGCCATGGCGATGGTGCTGGGCCGTCTCGACATCCCCTCGCTCACGCTCTACAGCGGCTCCATCGCCAGCGGCCGCTGCCACAAGCCCAACAGCATGTTCGCGGACCGCAAGCTCACGATCCAGGACGCGTACGAGTCGATCGGCGCCTTCAACGCGGGCCGCATCAACGCCGAGGAGTTCAAGGACGTCGAGGATCATGCGTGCCCCGCGGCCGGTGCCTGCGGCGGCCAGTTCACGGCCAACACGATGGCCACGGCTTACGCGATGCTCGGTCTCTCGCCCATGGGCTTCAACGATGTGCCGGCACTGCACCCCGGCAAGGTGGATGTTGCCTTCGAGTCCGGCAAGCTGGTCATGGACCTGCTGCGCAAGGGCATCACACCCCGTTCCATCGTCAGCCGCCGCAGCTTCGAGAATGCGATCACCGGCGTGATGGCCACAGGCGGTTCCACCAACGCCGTGCTCCACCTGCTCGCGACTGCGCACGACTTCGGCATCGAGCTATCTCTGGAGGACTTCGACCGCATCTCCCGCCGCACCCCCGTGGTGGCGGACATGCGCCCGTGGGGTACCTACACCGCGCCGGAAATGTTCGAGGCCGGCGGCATGGCCGTGGTGGGCCAGCGTCTCGTGCAAGCCGGACTGCTGCATCCCGAAGAGAAGACCGTGAGCGGGCGCACCCTTGGCGAAGAGATCGCCCGCGGTGAAGAGACGCCCGGGCAGGATGTGATCAAGCCCTTCGGGCAGGCGCTCAAGCCCGAGGGCGGCCTGGCCATCCTGCGCGGCACGCTCGCGCCCGGGGGCTGTGTCATCAAGGTATCCGGACAGAAGAAGGCCGTGCACCGGGGACCGGCGAAGGTGTTCAACTCCGAAGAGGAAGCCTTCCATGCCATCAAGGCGGGACGGATCCAGCACGGCGACGTGATGGTGCTGCGCTACGAAGGCCCCATCGGCGGGCCCGGCATGCGTGAGATGCAGCTCGTGACGGGCGCGATCCAGGGCGCCGGCCTCGGCGAGACAGTGGCGCTCATTACCGACGGCCGATTCTCGGGTGCGACACGCGGCTTCGTCATCGGCCACATCGTGCCCGAGGCCGCCGATCGCGGGCCGATCGCTGCGCTTCAGGACGGTGACCTCATCGTCATCGATGTCGAGAACCGTCGCCTGGACGTGGAACTCACCGAAGCGCAGATCAGCGAGCGCCTAGCCAACTGGAAGGCCCCGGCACCGCGTTACACCACGGGCGTTCTCGCCAAATACGCACGCCTGGTGTCGAATGCGTCGGTGGGCGCGGTGACGGATCTGCCGAAGCAGTAAGGGTTCATCCCGCTACGAAAGCCCGGGCGCCGACGCTGATCGGCGCCCGGGCCCGACACCCAGTCAGGACGTCCGCAACGAGTCGTCTGGCGCGCTTCTTCCGTTCCGCCCTCCACCCCAGGACCGCCTCGTGCCAAATAGGACCGTTGCGCCCAACAGCGCCAGCGTCCCCGGCTCCGGTACCGAGGTGACACTCCACGAAAGCACGTCGTGGTTTTCGTATCCACCTCCCGTCGCGCCGGTAAAGCCGACGTACGCTTCGCCGTTGCTCAACGAGATCAGGGACGACAGGAGCAGCGACACATTGAGCACCGGTGTGCTCATGTTGTCGATGAAGACCGTCAGTGTGCCGGGCACGTACTGGATCTTTGCCGTGTGAA
>CAZEDA010000169.1:0-7441 GCA_964510915.1 uncultured Rhodocyclaceae bacterium
CGTTCCACTGGTGGGCAACCCGCCTGTGGTGGATGCTCCGTGTGTTCGGACACACGAAGGCCGTCGTGCTCGATGGCGGTTTCCAGAAATGGGCCGCAGAGGGTCGCCCGGTGGAGACAGGCGCCGGTCGGTCCCGGCCGCGCCAGGTGTTCACCGCCCGGTTCCATCCGGAACTCGTCGCGGACAGGCAGGCCGTCCTCGGCGCGGTCCAGTCGGGCGGGGCCTGCGTACTGAACGCCCTTCGCCCGGAACAGCACGCAGGCGGCGGTACCACGAACTACGGGCGGCCTGGCCACATCAAGGGCAGCATCAACGTTGCGGCGGCTTCGGCAGTCGGCGCCGACAACACGTTCAAGCCCGTGGACGAACTGAAGGCGATGCTGGCCGGGCCGCTGGCGCAGCCGCAGGTCATCACCTACTGCGGCGGCGGCATCGCGGCGTCCAGTATCACGATGCTGCTCATGATGTTCGGCCACCCGGACGTGAGGCTGTACGACGCCTCGCTTTCCGAGTGGGCGCCCGATGCGTCACTGCCCATGGCCACGGCCGCGTCCTGATCAGGCGATCGGGATGCTGCAACGCAACACATGCCCGGCTTTCTGCGCGAATCGCACAAATGAATTCGTCCCGAAGGAAACTGCCGGGCGAATTTGCACTCGGACGATACGGACACCGGGCAACGCACCCGGAACCCGATAGCACTCTCCAGGGAAATGCCATGTCACCTGCCTTCCTCCGCCGCTGCGTCCTCGGACTCGGCCTGTTTGCACTGTTCGCCCTGCTCGCGCCGGTCCGCGCGGCCGTGGTCGAGATCGGCGAACCCGCACCGCCCCTCAAGGGCACGCTGCTGAGCGGCGACAAGTTCGATCTCGCCGACTACCGCGGCAAGGTCGTGCTGGTGAATTTCTTCTCCAGCTACTGCAAGGGCTGCGCGTACGAGATCGGCACGCTGGAGACCTACCTCGAGAAGTACCGGGACCAGGGTTTCGACATTCTCGTGATCGGCGTGGACCGCCCGCAGGACCGGTCGCGCGTCTCCAACATGCTGACCACCTACAACCTCCAGGGCGCCATGGCGAGCGACCTCGACGAGTGCGGATTCGAGCGCAGCTATCCGACGCCCACCGCTTTCGTTGTCGACCGCGAAGGCATCGTCCGCGAGAAGCTGTGGGGCGCCAAGACGCTGCCGCGTATGCGCGAACTGCTCGCCCCCTACCTGCAGAAGCCGTGACCATGCCGTTGCTGGACGCCGCGACCTCCACGCTTCTGGTGGTCGACGTGCAGGAGAAGCTGCATCCCGCGATCCACGACGGGCAGGCCGTGCTGGAGCGCTGTCTGTGGCTCGTGCGGATGGCGAAGCAACTCGGTGTGCCGGTCCTCGCTTCCGAGCAGTACCCGGAAGGGCTCGGGCCGACCGTGGAGCCGCTGCGCTCCGAACTGCCGCCCGACGGCCTTCGCCGCAAGCTGCATTTCTCCTGCGTGGCCGATCGCTGCTTCGAGGATCACCCCGCGTGGCAGCGCCCGCAGGTGGTCGTGTGCGGCACGGAAGCCCATGTGTGCGTGCTGCAGACGGTGCTGGAACTCCGGGAGGCGGGTCGGCAGGTCTTCGTGGTCATCGACGCCGTGTCCTCCCGCGTGCCACTGTCGAAACAGACGGCCCTGGACCGCATGCGCCAGCACGGCATCGAGATCGTGACCGGCGAGATGGTGGGGTTCGAGTGGCTGCGCCGGGCCGGCGACGACCGGTTCCGCGCCATCCACCGGGAGTTCCTGCGGTAGCAAGGATGCCTTCCATGCCGACCCCGAATGCCTTGCGTGTCCTTCGCTTCGCTTTCGCCGCCTTGCTGCTTTGCGCGGCCGGGCATTCGGCTGCCGTGTCACCCAGCTTCCTCTGCAAGAACGCCAAGGCCTGGGTGGAGATCACGGTTTGCGGCTCCCCTGCGCTCGCCCAGCGCGATCTCGACCTCGCCGTCGTCCACTCGCGACTGCTGCGCTCGGCCAAGGCAACCGCCCGTACCGCCCTGGATCGCGAGCAGCAGCAATGGTGGTCGTCCCTGTCAGCCTGCCGGACCGCTGCGGACCCCGTCGCCTGCCTCTCCGGGCGATACGACGAGCGCATCGCCTCGATCAAGGTGCGGCCGGACTATCCCGGAGAGGGCCGCCAGCGCGCGGCCCCGCCGTCGGACCCCACGCCCATCGCCCGGGACGGACGGGGCTGGACCCGGTCACTGTCGAGCTATCTGCGGGCGCTCCGCGCCTGCAACGAGGAGGCGCCCTCTCCCATCGGCAAGCTGCTGGTGGCGTGGCCAACCCAGGATCCGGACTCCGTGGCGCTGCGCGTGGTGGACTGGAATCTCAAGGAATGGGTGTGCACCGCCCATCGCGAAGGCCACAAGGTGTTCCGGTACGAGGCCTCCGACGGCGCGTCGGGAATGCCCGCGCCCGGGCCGGTCTACCACCTCGGCGGCGACAAGCCGCCGCCGCGCTGCTCGGGCGCAACCCAGGTCGTCGACGTGAACGGCAAGCCGGTCGGCTGGATCAGCGACCAGGACTGTTAAGAAAAAGTCCGCGCAAGCTGCGCGGACCTTTCCTAATGCGCCTGCAGCTACTTCGCTCGGCGACCCGCCGTCGCCTTGCCGCTGCCGGCAGGCTTGGGCGTCCGGACCCGTGGTGCAGCCGGTGCAACCGGGGGGCTACCTTCCAGCGGCAGTTCACTTTCCTTCAGGCGCCGCAGCACGAAGCTCGACTTCGAGTGCCGGATCCCCGGGATGCGGTACAGGCGTTCCCGCAGCAGTCGCTCGTAGTCCCGCGTATCGCGCACCGCGATCCGGATGAGGTAGTCGTACTCCCCCGACACCAGAAACGCCTCGAGCACTTCGGGAATATCCGCCAGCGCCTGCCCGAAGGCCTCCAGGGTCTCGTCGCCGTGGCTCTCCAGGGTGACCTCGACGATCACGGTGTCCGCGAAGCCCACAGCCGCCGGATTGATGCGCACCGTGTACCCCTGGATCACGCCTTCCGATTCCATCTTCTTGATCCGCGTCCAGCACGGTGTGGAGGACAGACCGACGGCTGCGCTCACCTCCTGGAGGCTCGCCCGGGCATCGCGCTGGAGGACCCTCAAGATGGCACGATCGAACTTATCGAGTTCCATTCTTCGATTCACTCCTATTCCAGAAAAGTTTCCTGATAATTTTGCCCGAGTGCAGAAAATTCGGAAACGCTTTCCGGCCGCTCTCCGATACGATGCGTCTCATGAACGAACTCGCCCTCGCGGCCCCCGCCCTCACTGCCGAAACGCCCGACTCCGCCCCGCGGACCGCGGCACAACGGCTGCTCGACACCCTCGTGGAGGGGGGCGTCGAGGTGGTGTTCGGCTATCCGGGCGGTGCGGTGCTCCCGATCTACGACGCGCTGCACGGCGAGCCCCGCCTGCACCATGTGCTCGTCCGCCACGAGCAGGCCGCGGTCCACGCTGCCCAGGGCTACGCGCGGGTCACGGGCAAGGTCGGCGTCGTCATCGCCACCTCCGGCCCCGGCATGAGCAACACCACCACCGGACTCCTGGACGCCATGTGCGACTCCATCCCGGTGCTGTGCATCTGCGGTCAGGTCCCCCGCGCCCTCATCGGGACCCAGGCCTTCCAGGAGTGCGATGCCCTCGGCATCTCCCGCCCGGTCACCAAGTGGAATGCCCGGGTCGAGCAGCCCGAGGACACCGTGACCCTGGTACGGAAGGCGCTCGCCACCGCCGCGGGCGGTCGCCCCGGGCCCGTGCTGCTCGAAATGCCGAAGGACGTGCAGCAGGCCGCGGTCGCAGCGCCGGCACCCTTGCCCGCTGCCGCCGCGAAGCCCCGCTCGATGTCCTGCACGACCGAGGCGCTGCAACAGGCCGCCGCTCTCATTCGCAGTGCCCGTCGCCCCATCTTCTACGGCGGCGGCGGTCTCATCAATTCCGGCGAAGCGGCGTGCGAAGCCTTCACCCGCATCGTCCGCGACGCCGACGCCCCCTGCACCCTCACGCTCATGGGTCTCGGCGCGTTTCCCGCATCCGATCCTCGTTTCCTCGGCATGCTCGGCATGCACGGCACGCTGGAGGCCAACGTCGCGATGCACGAGGCCGACCTCGTCGTCTGTGTCGGCGCCCGCTTCGACGACCGCGTCACCGGCCGTCTCGACGCCTTCTGCCCCGGCTCGCGCAAGATCCACATCGATGTCGACCCGAAGTCGGTCGGTCGCCTCGTTCCCGTGGACGTGCCCCTGGTCGGCGATTGCGGCGCCGTCCTGGAGGAACTCGAACGCTGCCTCGCCGAGCTCGACGAGCCGCCGATGGACCTTTCGGACTGGTGGTCGTCGATCCAGACGTGGCGCGCGGAAGACTGCCTTCGCGTCGAGCGCAGCGACGACGTGATCCAGCCGCGCCACCTGATGAGCGCCCTCGGCGAGCAGCTCGCCGGCCGCGATGCCATCGTGAGCACCGACGTGGGTCAGCACCAGATGTGGGCTGCGCAGTTCCTGCCCTTCGACCGGCCCCACCGCTGGCTCACCTCCGGCGGCGCCGGCACCATGGGTTACGGCCTGCCCGCCGCGATCGGTGCGCAGATCGCGGAACCGGAGGCGCTGGTCGTATGCGTGAGCGGGGATGCCTCCATCCTCATGAACATCCAGGAGATGTCCACAGCCGTGCAGCACGCGACCCCCGTGAAGGTCATCGTGTCGAACAACGGCTGCATGGGCATGGTCCGACAGTGGCAGGAGCTGCACCACGGCGGCCGCCGCAGCCACAGCTGGACCGAGGCCCTGCCCGACTTCGTGGCCGTCGCCCGCGGCTTCGGCTGGCAGGCCGAACGCGTCACCGACCCGGCCGACCTCGAAGCCGCGCTGGCGCGCTGCCTCGCCTCGCCGGGCGCATACTTTCTGGACGTGGGCGTCGCATCGCTCGCGAACTGCTTCCCGATGATCCCGGCCGGTGCCGCGCACCACGAGGTCATGCTGGACGAGAACACGATGTACCGTCTGCCCCGCGCGTGATCCGCGCAGGGTAGTCACCGACGGTTGCCGGGCCCACCCATGACCCGGCACCATGGAGTCCCAAGCCCACCCGGCACGGGATGCAATGCGTTCCTACAGGAGTCGCACATGTCGACCGTAAAGACCGACGATCCTCTCGTCGCCACCGAAGGCCGCGTTTTCATGAGCGGCATCCAGGCGCTGGTGCGCCTTCTCGTCGTCCAGCGTCTGCGGGACGAGAAGGCCGGCCTCAAGACCGGCGGCTTCGTATCCGGCTACCGCGGGTCCCCGCTCGGCGGCCTGGACGAAGCCCTCTGGAAAGCGAAGTCCGTCCTCGAGGAGCAGCACATCCGGTTCGTGCCGGGCGTCAACGAGGAACTCGCCGCCACCGCCGTCTGGGGCAGTCAGCAGGTGTCGCTGGTGGGCCCCACGGACTACGACGGCGTCTTCGGCCTCTGGTACGGCAAGGGTCCCGGCGTCGACCGCTGCGGCGACGTCTTCAAGCACATGAACTTCTCGGGCACGTCGCGTCACGGCGGCGTGCTGCTCGTGGCCGGCGACGACCACGGCGCCTACTCCTCCACGCTGCCGCACCAGACCGACCACCTGTTCGCCGCGTCGATGATCCCGGTGCTCTATCCGTGCAACGTGCAGGAATACCTGGAACTCGGCCTCCACGGTTTCGCGATGTCGCGCTTCTCCGGCTGTGCGGTCGCCTTCAAGGCGCTGGCCGACACGGTGGAGTCCTCCGCCTCCATCCCCGCGGATCCGTTCGCGCTGCAGACCGTGATCCCTGCGGACGTCGTCCTGCCCGAAGGCGGGCTGAACGCGCGCCTGTGGACCGGCACGCTGGGCTCGCAGGCCCGCGCGCAGGAAGCGCTGATGCAGGACCACAAGATCTACGCCGCCATCGCCTACGCGCGTGCCAACCGGCTGAACCGCGTGACGGTGGACTCGCCCAATGCGCGCCTCGGCATCGTCGCCTCGGGCAAGTCCTACATGGACGTGCTGGAAGCTCTGGAAGAACTCGGCATCGACGAAGCCGCCGCCGCCCGCATCGGCATCCGCCTGTTCAAGGTCGGCATGCCCTGGCCGCTGGAACCCGTGGGCGTGCGCGAGTTCGCGCGGGGCCTGGAGGAAATCCTCGTGGTCGAGGAGAAGCGCCAGGTCGTCGAGTACCAGCTCAAGGAGCACCTCTACAACTGGAACGCCGACGTTCGCCCGCGCGTCATCGGCAAGTTCGACGAACAGGGCGAGTGGGTCGGCACACGCGGCGAATGGCTGCTGCCCGCCACGAGCGACTTCTCGGTGGCGCAGATCGCCCGCGTCATCGCGAGCCGCATCGCGCGCTTCCACCGCAGCGATCTCATCTCGGCGCGCCTGTCGTTCCTCGAGGCGAAGGAAGCCGTGCTGCGCAAGGCGGTGGACACTCCCGCCCGTCCGGCCTACTACTGCTCGGGCTGTCCGCACAACCGCTCGACGAAGGTGCCCGAAGGCAGCGTCGCGCTCGCAGGGATCGGCTGTCACGTGATGGCGTCGTCCATCTACCCCGAACACACGAAGACCATGACGCAGATGGGCGGCGAAGGGGTCACGTGGATCGGTCAGGCGATGTTCTCCAAGCGCGAGCACGTGTTCGCGAACCTGGGAGACGGCACGTACTTCCACTCCGGCCACCTCGCGCTGCGCGCCGCCGTCGCCGCGAACGTGAACATCACCTACAAGATTCTCTACAACGATGCCGTGGCGATGACGGGCGGACAGCCCATCGACGGCACGCTCACGGTGCCGCAGCTGGCGCACCAGGTCGCCGCCGAAGGCGTCCGCCGCATCGCGCTGGTGACCGAGGACCTCGGCCGCTACACGGATCGGTCCGCACTGCCTGCCATCGTCACGCTCCACGACCGCAAGACCCTCGACGCCATCCAGCGCGAGCTGCGCGAAGTGCAGGGCGTGTCGGTGATCCTCTATGACCAGACGTGCGCCGCCGAGAAGCGTCGCCGCCGCAAGAAGGGCGAGTTCCCGCAGGCCGCGGAACGCGTGTTCATCAACTCCCGCGTGTGCGAAGGCTGCGGCGACTGCGGCGTGGCGTCGAACTGCGTGTCCCTGCTGCCCCTCGAGACCGAATTCGGCCGCAAGCGCGAGATCGACCAGTCCGCCTGCAACCAGGACACCACCTGCGTGGAAGGCTTCTGCCCCAGCTTCGTCACGCTGACGGGCGCCAAGGTCCGCAAGACGAAGTCCTCGAAGGAAGACAACTTCCCGGCCGTGCCCGAACCCGCCGTCCCGGCTCTGACCGACCGTCCGTACAACATCATCGTGACGGGCATCGGCGGTACCGGTGTCATCACCATCGGCGCGATGCTCGGCCTCGCCGCGCACCTCGAAGGCAAGGGCGTCTCGGTGCTCGACATGACCGGCATGTCCCAGA
>CAZEDA010000170.1:0-7410 GCA_964510915.1 uncultured Rhodocyclaceae bacterium
CCGATCCGGAGTACCGGCGCCTGCGTCCCGCGCTGGCCCTCCCGCGAGATCGGCTGCTGCGTCTCGACGAACGCACCGGGCTGCATCCCTCGCTCGAACCCCTCTGGCCGCTCTGGCGGGAGGGCGGGCTGGCGGTGGTGCAGGGCCTCGGCTACCCCGAACCGAACCTGTCGCACTTCCGATCCATCGAGATCTGGGACACCGCGTCCGACAGTGACGAGACGCTGGATGACGGCTGGGTGGGACGCGCCTTCGCCGCGCAACCGCCACCCGACAGCTATGCGGCGCACGGCGTGGTGGTGGGAGGCGGGGACGACGGTCCTCTGGAGGCGAACGGAGCGCGGGTCATCCGGCTCACCGATACCAGCCGGTTCCTCCGGCAGTCCCGGCTGGCCCTGCCTGCCGGCGCGGCATCGAACGCGGCCCTTCGCCACATCCTCGCCGTCGAGCAGAGTGTCGTGACGGCAGCTCGGGGGCTCGACGGGGGCGTGCAATTCACCACGACTTTTCCGAAGACCGGATTCGGCCGCTCTGTCCGCACCGCATGCGAGGCGATCGCGAGTCATGGTGGCGTCGCCGCGGTCAAGCTTTCGGTGGGTAGCTTCGACACGCACGTCGGGCAGCTAGGACGCCATGCTTCGCTTCTGGAGGAACTCGCGGGCGGGCTGGTGGCTCTGCGCTCCGCGATGGTGGAACTGGGCCGCTGGGACCGGACGCTGGTCATGACGTATGGCGAGTTCGGACGCCGTCCCCGGGAAAACCTCGGCGCCGGTACGGATCACGGAACCGCCAGCAGCCATTTCGTCCTGGGCGGTCGCGTGCGGGGAGGGCTTCACGGCGCTGCCCCGAGGCTCGATCGGCTGGATGGGGCAGGCAATCTCGCCCACACCGTGGATTTTCGCGCCCTCTATGCGAATGTCCTCGACGCATGGTGGGGCATGGACAGCCGCGCCGTACTGGGGCGCCGGTGGACGGGGCTCGATCTGGTGAAGGCCTGACCGCGAACCAACGACCCGGTCCCGATGCCGAAGCGGGGTATCCCTTCGATGTCGGGCCATGAAATTCCTGCGAAAACATCTCCCCAGGCGAGAAGCCCTGGAAAATCAGCGTTGGCTGAGACCCCTGGCCCCGTGGCTCGGCCGGGCGCAACTCTGGCATTTCAACCGTAGATCCGTTGCTCGGGGGGTCGCGGTCGGACTGTTCTTCGGCCTGCTCATCCCCGTGGCGCAGATCGTCTGCGCCGCCGTCGCCGCCATCGGGCTGCGAGCCAACGTTCCCGTGGCGGCTCTGGCGACGCTCGTGACCAATCCGTTCACCTTCCCGCCCATCTACTACGGCGCGTTTCGCATCGGCCAGTGGATCCTCGGGAACGAAACGGGTGCGCCTGCCGCGTTCGCCGGGGACGCCGCCGGCACCACCGTCATCGCTCGCCTGACCGAGTGGCTGTCCACCGTGGGCCCTGCGCTCGCCCTCGGGCTGTCGATCCTGGCCGTGGTCGCGGCAGCCTTGGGCTATTTCGGCGTTCACGCTGGCTGGCGACTTGCCATCTCGTTGCGTCGACGCCGCTCCGGCTGATCAATCGCGCGGCATGCCGAACAGGGAGCTGCGCGCGTGCTCCGCGATGCGCAGCACCATCGGATGCGTGAGCTTGCGCTCGATCGAGATCGCGTAGAACTCCATTGTCAGGGCCGCCAGTTCCCCGATCGCCAGCACGTCGTACTGCTTGGCGATCTGGCCGGCGATGGCGGTGGGGCCCGCGAAAAAGCCCGCGCCGGCTTCGCCGAAGGCCTTGAGCAGTGCCGTGTCGTCGAACTCGCCCACGATCCGCGGCTGAACCCGGGCATCCGCGAAATGCCGGACGAGACGGGCGCGCAGGTTCGAGTGTTCTCCGGGGAGCAGGAACGGGGCGTCCTGCAGCAGCCCAGGCAACGCGCCCGGATGCTGCTGCGCCAGATTTCGTGTACCGAAGATCGTGGCCGAGCACTGTCCCAGCAGGTGGTTGAAACCGCGCACGGCGGCGGAATCCGGCATCGGCGTGTCGGCGACGACGAGATCGAGACGATTCGCCGCGAGCTGCGCCAGCAGATCGTCGAGGGGCCCTTCGCGACAGACGAGCCGCACGGACTTCCCGGGCGCGAGTGCCGGCTGCAGCAGGCCGTAGGCGATGGACTTCGGGACCACGTCGCAGACACCCACCCGGAACAGCGTCGCCCGGGACCCGCGATCCCGCAGGGCGTCCTCCAGCGCGTGGCCCAGCGTGAACATCTCGTCGGCATAGCCGGCCACGAGCCGTCCGGTTTCCGTGAGCTGAAGTCCGCGACCGTTCCGAGTGAACAGGGCGGTGCCCACGTGCAGTTCGAGCTGCTTCAGCTGCTCGCTCAGGGTCTGGGGGGTGACGCCGAGCTTGTCGGCCGCCCGGGTGAGGCTTCCCGCCTGCGCGACGGACCAGAAACAATGCAGATGCTTGTAGTTGAGACTTTCCATGAGCGGTCTTCCGATTCGGGTTTGCCGAACAGACCGTCAATCCTGCAACTCTGTTCCCGTAATCGTGAATCTCTACACTCGTTCTCAAGAAAAAGAGTGTCGGAGCAGGTCATGGAGGTCGAAGTGCAGGCACGCGGCTGCGCCCTCGCGGAGGACGCAAGGGCCCGAGCAGTCGCCGCTCTCGCGAGAGGTCTCGCGGCTCATCGGGATCACATCGCCCGGGTCGTCGTACGGTTTTTCGAAGGTCTCGGGCAGCTGGATCAGGTCGAAACGACGTGCGTCGTGTTCATCCGCCTCCATCGGGCGGCGTCGGTCGTCGTGGAGGCCGTCGACAGCGACGCCGAACTCGCGCTGCGTCGCGCCGTCCGGCTGGCATGCGGCGCCGTCGAACATCGGCTGGATCGGCGACGGGTGGCGGAAAGGAAAACGGCGCACCTGGAAGGGCACGCCGTTTCCGCCGGCTGAGGAACGAACGGGTACCGGAGGGCGGACCGCGCATGCCGGAGAACGGCCGGCACCAGCGGTCTGCCTTGTTGCAGCCCGCCCCGAACGTTCCCTCGGGGCGGGCCCTTTTTTCCCGTCAGTGGATTTCGAGCGCGAACGAGGCCGTCTCGCTGCGATCGTAGGAAACGAGCCGGGTACTGCCGTTCGTGTGCTTCGCTGTCACATATAGCGTGACGCTGAATGTGCACTTGGGTCGCACGAAGGTCCCGCCCATGCCGTCCGGCCCCGTCAGCATCTGCTCGAAGGTCAGCGCCCCGGAGCTTTCCGCCGAACCGGTTTCCGCCACGTCGTGGTGATTGTCCGGATAGATCGGCGCGTGACCCAGCGTACCCGAGGATCCGTTCAGACCGCGCTGCCAGCTGATGTCATAGCGCTGCATGAACGAGTTCGCGTCGCCGTTACCTGCGTGATCGACCCCGTTGGCGTGGTAGGCGCGGAAGCCGATGGAGAACTCCGTATCCGCGGCACCGATCATGAACTGGCACTCGTCGCTGTTCGGGATGCCACCCTTCCGGAGATCGACGATGTCCGCCACGACGGGCGAGTTGTCCACCCAGAAGGCATGGGTGAGGTCCGGCTGGATCACCGGGGTGGCGTTGTTCGGCGCGTTCTTCCAGCGCTTGTAGACGAACGGGCGGGCCTGCCCGGCGCCCGGCGCACCATTGGGCTTGATCCGCTTGCCGTCCTTGTCGAACAGTTCGAGGATCAGCGCATAGCGTCCGTTGGGAGAGATCGCTGTACCGTCATTCTTCATGCCGGTCGTGTCCCAGATCTGGTGAGCCTGTGCGATACCCATGCGCCATTCGTTCACCCCCAGTTCCCAGTAGGGAATCGTGAAGAGATTGCTCTCGCCGCCGGCAGCCGGAGCCGGCAGCGGACCGAGCACGACCGGCTCCCAGATCTGCGGACCGGTGCCGCCGATGATGCGTCGTTCCCACGTGACCTTCTCGTCGAGAATCTCCGGCGCCCCGACGATCTGACCCGAGTCGTCGATGGCGGCTACCTTGAGGCGATAGAACTTCGCTCCCACCGCCGGCTGCTTCATTTCCGGTGTGATCAGGAGATGCAGCGCCAGCGAGGAGGCCCAGGGACAACCCGGGGTGCCCTGGAAGACGACCGTGCCGTCGTCGGTCGCGAGCGGCGCCAGGCGCGACTCCGCCGTCTGGTCGGGGAAATTGAAGTGTTCCGTCGTACCGACCACATCGAGCATGGCGTACGCCGTGCCGTCGCCCGGACGGTCCGGCTCGTTGCAGACGATGGCCCGCTTGTCATGGGAGTGCAGCGTCGCGGAATCGTTGGCACCGAAGTAGTCGTGGGCCGCGAGACCGTCGTACACGACGACCCATGAGCCGCCGATCAGCTGCTTCACCTTGTAGGCGAAGACGCGGTGGCAGTGGGTTCCCGCCTGGGACAGCTTCGGCCAGTCCAGGAAGCAGAAGTCGAATCGTCCGCCCGGCTGCAGCGGTGTCTCGCCGATCTTGCGCGTGGTGCATCGGCACAGCAGCGGGTGCAGATGCGGCCGCAGTTCGATGTACTCCCGCTGCAGCGCGACGTTGGGCAGCTTGCGGAGCGCTTCGTAGTCGTCGAGCAGCTTGCGTGGCGGGACCGCCGCGAGCTGGATTGCCGTGGGGTCCAGTGCCGCCCGGCGGGACTTGGCCGAGGCTTTCAGCGCGCGACTGCGAACCGCGAACGGACCGATCGGGTCGGGGCCCGGCCACGGGTCCGGGATGGGATCGGGCAGAGGGATCGGGAGGTAGCCGAGGATGTCGCGTAACCGATCGAGCAGATCGGGTACGTGGAAGGAGGTGCAGCAGCATTCCCGCTCGTAGACCTCGACGATGCCGTCGCACAGAGGCAGACATCGCCACGGAAACAGGTGCGGACGGAACTCGAGCGCTTCGGGCCGGATCGACTGGGAAAGAGCGAGCCGGGCGGTCGGCACGGCGTCGAAGATCGGCAGGGCAACCAGATCCCACCACCATGGCCTGCACTTGTAGGCCTGCCCGGAGACGCAGGTGAAGTGGAAGCGGAACCGCTCCCAGAGATTGCGTCCGAGGGTGAGGCCGGACTTCTGCCAGCGCTCCGCGACCGACCCTGCGCGATACCGCACCAGCACCTCAGGCGGCAGGTCGGCGATATCCTCGCTGTCCGGTCCCAGGGCAATGTAGGACACCTTCTGCAGAATCTCGCCGAGCTCGATCGACGAGCCCTCCGAGATGGCCAGCTTGCGGAGCGGACGCCCCGAGGGGTCGACCTCGTAGGCGGCGATGCGCGGCGGCAGCTGTCCTGATTCGAGACCCACGAAACGAATCTCGACACCGGAACGCTTGGGACTTTCCTTGGGCATGATGACCTCCGTGACAACAGCAATGCGATGACGTGTCGCGCTCCGCGAAGCGGGGCGCACGATGGCAGCGGAGTGTGGGAAAGCAGGTCTCCGGAACATCCGGACCCGGTGGCGGCGCGGGTGGCCGAGGATCACGGGGCTGCGGAATCCGCAGGCGTGTCACCCCTTCGGTGGGGGCGCGAGGGACGGATGCTTGCCAGGGAAGACGGTCGTGCCGCGGGAGAGATGCCGCGACGAATGCCGATTCCCGGAACGAACCTTATGCCGTTCGGGTATCGGCGGATATACGAGGGATGAGATACCCGGGCGTTTCGGCGCCCGGGCAGGATCGCGGGGCCCGGTCAGTTCGTCTTGACCTTGGTCCACGCGCGATCGTAGGTCTTCAGGTCCTTGCCGAGGTCTTCGAAGATCTGAAGCTTGGCCCGCACGGCCGCGGGCGGGTTGATGTTCGTGTTGGACTTGATCTCCGGCGGCAGGAGATCCAGTGCCTTCACGTTCACCGACCCGTTCTTCTGCTGGATCGTGTTCAGGACGGAGATCTCGGGCCGCATCATGAACTGCAGGAACTTGAGCGCATTCGCCTTGTTGGGTGCGCTCTTCAGGACGCAGATGTCCTCCTGGTACATCGTCGCGCCTTCCTCCGGAATCACATAGGCGAGGGTGTCGGGCTTCTCCAGCACGTACATCATCGCCCCCACGAAGTAGTGGGCCGCATGCATGTCGCCGGACTGCACGAGCGGCACCACCTCGTAGGTGAACGCGCCGATGTTGGCCTTGTGCTTGAGGATCAGCTCCTGCGCCGATTTCACGTCCTTCGGATCGCGCGAATTGACGGACTTGCCGTTCAGGATGAGTCCGACGCCCAGGGTTTCGCGCATGTCGTCGAGCATCGCGACCTTCTTGGGATTCTTCGCGGCGTAGTCGAAGAACTCCTTCCAGGACTTGAGCTGCGGAATCTTCTTCCTGTTGTAGAAGATGCCGACGGTGCCCCACGCATAAGGCAGGCAGTACTCGCCCTTCGGATCGGAACGGGCGCGCAGCGCCGCCGGATCGATGTTGGCGAAGCCCGGCATCCGGTTCGCATCCGTCTTTTCGAGCAGCCCCAGCTTGGCCATGATGTCGTGCATGTGCACGGAAGGGAACACGATGTCGTAGCCCGTGGCGCCGGCCTGGATCTTCGCCAGCATCTCCTCGTTGGACGCGTAAGTGTCGAGCGTCACCTTGACGCCGAACTCCTTGCCGAACCGGTCGAGGATCTCGGGGTTGATGTAGTCGCCCCAGTTGTAGAGCGCGAGTTTGCCTTCGGCGCCCGCGGCAGCGGGCAGGGTGAGGGCGATGACGGCAAGTGCGGAGGACAGACGGTGTCGCAGGGACATGGTGGGGCTCCAGTCAGGAAAGTCGGGTTCCGGCGTTCACGAGGGTTCGCAGGGATTCGTGGTCGATGGCGCGCACGATGGCGCCGGACGGGCGGAAGGTCGGCGTGTCCTCGGCGGCGACGAGCGCATTCACCACGGCCTCCTCGACGGCCTGCACGGCGGCTTCGTACACGCGGTCGAAGTGCTCGTCGTTGATCGCGTCGAGCCGCCAGGAGGCAGCGCCGTACTGCGGGAGCTCGATGGGATTGGCCACGCTGAAGGCGAGAAAGATATCCCCCGAGTTGTTGCCGCCCGGTGTGCCGCCGCGGCCGATGCCGAGCGTCGCCCGCTTGGCAAGCCGGGTGAGCTGGTTCGGCAGCATCGGCAGGTCCGTCGCCAGGATCACGATGATGGAGCCCTGCTCCTGGGAGAACAGCCGGTCGTCGGGCAGATGCCGTCCGACGGGCACCCCCAGCACGGTGAGCCAGTCGCGGATGCCGTGGTTTGCCTGCACCAGGGCGCCGACGGTTCCGACGCGGTCCGGCAGTTCCACGAGCCGGGACGACGTGCCCGTCCCGCCCTTGAACTCATAGCAGATCATCCCGGTGCCGCCGCCGACATTGCCTTCCGCCACGGCCCCGGGTCTCGCACTGTCCAGCGCCTCGAGCGCATCGGCTTCGGTCACGTGCTGCCCGTAGATGTCGCTCAGCACGCCGTCGT
>CAZEDA010000171.1:0-7402 GCA_964510915.1 uncultured Rhodocyclaceae bacterium
TTTTATCGGAGGCCGTCGAAGAACGAACCCCACCCGGCAGGCAACCCGTGAGCAACAGGCGCCGGCGTGGCGCGAGAGGGTGGCAAGTCCTGCCCAGTATTCGAAACAAGCGTCTTTTCGGGTACAGAAAGAAAAACACCGTCGCGAGGACGGTGTCGTACGGCAGATTGCCGAAATTGGTGGAGGCGGCGGGAATCGAACCCGCGTCCGCAAGCCCTCCACAGCCAGCCCTACATGCTTAGCCTGATCATTTGGTCTGACCACACACCCGCCGACCGGCAAGCTGATGTGCAGCGAGTCACCTTGGATTTAACGCCGGCTCAAGTGACCCGAGACGACGCGAGACCTAGTAAATGACTCTGCTCTAGCTTGCGCTAGCCGGCCCTAGGCCGTACCGGTGCAGAGTCCCGCGGGCTTTTAGGCCGCGAGAGCGTAACGGTCGTCGTTGGCGACTGTCGATTTTCCAGTTGGATTTACGAGGTAGCTGGGCCTCGGCATGCACTGAACTGCTTTGTGACCCACGTCGAAACCGGAGCGCCCCCGATTCGTTCGTGCTTCGAGCCGATGCTGGATTTTCGACTCGACCCGATTATCACACAGGTAGGGTCGGCCTCAGCCATTGCAAGAGCTCGGCGGGAGAATTCACCACCACATCGGCTCCCCACTGCTCCGGGGGCTTCACCAGACCCAGGTAACCGTAGGCCGCGGCCACGGAGCGCATGCCTGCCGCGCGGGCCGCGAGGATGTCGCGCTCGTCGTCTCCCACATAAAGGCAGCGGGCTGGCGCCAGGTCGAGACGGCGCGCGGCTTCCAGCAGCGGGGCGGGGTGGGGCTTTGCGTGAGGCGTCGTATCGCCGCACACCACGCAGTCGCGAGGAGGGCGCAGGCCGATGCCCGTCACCAGGGGGTGGGTGAAGCGGGTGGCCTTGTTGGTGACGATGCCCCAGGCCAGGCCGGCGGCGTCCAGGGCGGCGAGCAGATCGGGCACGCCGTCGAAGAGCCGGCTGTGCACGAGAAGGTTGTTCTCGTAGTGATCGAGAAAGGCGACGCGGAGCGTTTCGTACTCCTCGTGTCCGGGCGTGATGCCCAGGCCCACGCCGATCATGCCGCGCGCACCGCTCGACGCATGCGGTCGAAGGATGTCCAGCGCCATGGGCTCCAGGCCCCGCAGCTTGCGGAGGTGGTTCAGCGCGCCGCCGAGATCGGGCGCGGTGTCCGCGAGGGTGCCGTCGAGGTCGAACAGCACCCCGTCAAGCATGGGGTTTGCGCGCTGCGAGGATGTAGTTGACCGAGGCGTCCTGCCCGAGGGCGTAGACCTTGGTGAAGGGGTTGTACGTCATGCCGATGACTTCCGCGGGTTGCAGTCCGGCATCCCGGCAGAACCCCGAGAGTTCGGACGGCCGGATGAACTTGGCGTACTCGTGCGTGCCCTTGGGCAGCAGCTTCAGCACGTACTCGGCCCCGATGATCGCGAAGACGTAGGACTTCGGATTGCGGTTGAGCGTCGAGAAGAACAGCCACGCGCCCGGTTTGGCGGCCTTCGCGCAGGCGGCGACGGTGGAGGCGGGGTCGGGGACGTGTTCGAGCATTTCCATGCAGGTGACGACCTCGAAGGTGTCCGGCATCTCGGCGGCAATGGCCTCCACTGGCGTCAGGCGGTAGTCCACCTTGCAGCCGGATTCCAGGAGGTGCAGCTGCGCCACCTTGAGCGGCTTCTCCGCCATGTCGATGCCGGTGACGTCCGCCCCGCGCGCCGCGAGCGCCTCCGCGAGGATGCCGCCGCCACAGCCCACGTCCAGCGTCTTCTTGCCACGGACAGCCGCGAGGCGGTCGATGTAGTCGAGGCGCAGAGGGTTGATCTGATGCAGCGGCTTGAACTCGCTGTTCGGGTCCCACCAGCGGTGGGCCAGCGCGCTGAATTTCTCGATTTCGGCCGGATCGACATTCACCATGTTGCGTCCTGGAAGTGGGGTCACGCGGAGAGCTGGGTGTGCCAGCCTTGAACGCGGCTGCGAAGTTGGTCAACGTCGAGGCGGACGAGTTCACCGTTTCGAACGAGCGGCTCGCCCCCGATCCAGACGTGGGAGACATCGCGCCGCCCCGCCGCGTAGACCAGATGCGAGGCAGGGTGATAGCACGGCACGAGGTCGATCGCGTCGAGATCCACGGCAATGATATCGGCCTGCTTGCCCGGTTCGAGAGACCCGATGCGATCGTCCAGGCCGAGTGCGCGGGCACCGCAGATCGTTGCCATGCGCAGGGCGGCCTCGGCGGGCAGCGCGGCGGCATCGCCGGTGGTGGCCTTGGCGAGGAAGGCCGCCAGTCGCATCTCCTCGAACATGTCGAGCCGGTTGTTGCTCGCAGCACCGTCGGTGCCGAGGGCGACGTTGACACCGGCCGCGAGCAGTTCGCCGACCGGCGCGAAGCCGCTGGCGAGCTTCAGGTTGGAGCTGGGGCAGTGGACCATGCTGCAGCCGAAATGCGCCAGCGAGCGGATCTCCTCCTCGAGCAGATGGACGGCGTGCACCGCCATCAGCCTCGGGCCGAGGAAGCCGAGGCGCGACAGTCTTTCGATGGGGCGGCATCCGTACTGAGCGACGGACTGCTGGATCTCGGCTTCGGTCTCGTGCAGATGCAGGTGGATCGGCAGGTCCAGCTGTTCGGCCAGCGTGGCCACCCGTTCGAAGGTCGGATCGCTCACGGTGTAGGGCGCATGCGGCGCGAGACAGAAGGAAAGCCTCGCGTCGTGCTTGTGCCGGTCCCGCATGGCGAGCCCGCGGTCCAGGTAGTCCTGCGGGTCCGACGCGTAGCGGGTGGGGAACTCGATCACGATGATGCCCAGGGCCATGCGCATGCCCGTCTCGAGGGCGGCGGCAGCCGCCTCCTCCGGGAAGAAGTACATGTCGTTGAGGCAGGTCACGCCGCCCAGCAGCGACTCCGCGATGGCCAGCGTGGTGCCGTCCTTCACGAATTCGGCAGTGGCATGGGTGCGTTCGGCCGGCCAGATGTGGTCCTCCAGCCAGCGCATCAGGGGAAGGTCGTCGGCCAGACCGCGCATGAGTGTCATCGCGGCGTGGGTATGCGTGTTGACGAGGCCCGGCATCACCGCGTGGGTGGGCAGGGCGGTGCAGGGGACGCCAGGGTGGAGTGCCTGGGCCTGAGCCAGTGGCAGGACGGCATGGATCCGGTCGCCGGCCAGAACGACGGCGTGGTTCTCGAGGGGGCCGGCGCCGTCGGCCATCGTGAGGATCCAGCGCGGGGCGATGAGTGCGGTCGGTGTCGTCATGGCAGCCTGGAAAAAAAAGAGCCCGGCTTGACGCAGGGCTCTTCGATTGCAGCGAAGGGAGGACTGGGCCGGTTACTTGGTCCGGACCGTGACCTCGACCCGGCGATCGGGGCCGTAGCAGGCAATGAGGGCCTTCTTGCGCTTGCCCTTGCAGTCCGCCGCCTTGGTGAGCAGCTCGCTCTCGCCCTTGCCGATCGCGGTGATGAGGTTCTCCGCGATGCCGTGCTTCTTGACCAGGTACTGCTTGGCGGCGTTGGCACGACGCTCGGACAGACGCTGGTTGTACTTGCTGGAGCCGATGCGGTCCGTGTGGCCGATGATGTTGATGGCCTCGCAGCGGTTGTCCTTGAGCTTGGCGGCAACGGCGTCCAGCTTTTCCTTGGCTTGCGGGCGCAGCACCCACTTGTCGAAGTCGAAGCGGCCCGGTTCCAGCTGGATGATCGTGGGCGGGCAGGAGACTTCCGGCGAGTGCGCTGCCGCGACGGGCTTGGGCTCGGCCGGCTTGGCTCCGCCGCCATCGACCTTCGGCGTGTCCTTCGGCGGGGCCACATCCGACGGATCCGTCAGGGCCGGCAGAGGTTCGGGCTTGTCCGCCGGAAGCTCACGATCCGCCGAGGCCAGCATGGAGTTCGGTGTGGGGATATCCGTGTACTCCGTCTCGGTCGCCGCGACGGCGGCCGGGGTCGGCTCGTTGTCAGCGTCGGCGAGGGCATCGGGGCCATCGTCGGCGGTTGCAGCGAGGGCTGCGGTGGCCGCGGCGTCGGACGTCGTGGCGGAACCGGAACCCGAGTTCGGGTCGTATTCGTACTTGGTGACCGGGAACTCGGCCGGCGACTGCGAGGCTGCCTTGGCCGGCGCTGCCGCCACCACTACGGGTGCGGAGGAGCGGGCGACCTCGGGCGGGGCCTGCTTGATCCGCGGAGCGAGATTGCTTTCGGCCACGCGGGACGTGGCGTCATCCTCGGCGAAGAGATCGGGCTCGCCGTCGTCGGTCTCATCGGCGGCCAGCATGTCGGGCTCTCCGTCGTCGGGCGTCTCGTCAGCGAAAAGATCCGGCTCGCCGTCGTCCGGCGTGTCGTCCGGATCCCCGTCGTCGCCGAGCTCCGCCAGGGCGAGATTCTCGTCATCGCGCATGAGGTCGTCGCCAGCGAAGGCGGCCACGCCGTCGGAACCGTCGTCGTCATCACCGTCGTCGTCCGCCATGGCGACAGCGCCATCCTGGTCGTCGTCGTCTTCCTCGGCGACCAGCGGTTCCGCTTCCGCGATGCCGTCGTCGTCTGTTTCGTCGGCCATCATCGCGACGGCGTCTTCGTCGTCATCTGCGAGAGCCGAGCCATCCGCAGAGGTGTCTTCGACGGCGTCGTCATCCTCATCGTCGAGGAGGGCGGCGGTCTCTTCCTCCTCAGGCGCGAGTTCGTACTTGGTGATGGGGAACACCGGCAGGGCGTTGTCGATGATCGGCGCATCTGCCTTCGACGACACGGCAGGCGGCGCGGCGCCCGGGCTGTTGTCCCACTGGGCGGCACCGCTGTCCGCAACGGCAGCGGGGGCCGGGGCGGCAGGCGGCCACGCCACTTCGGGCGGACGCTGCTGGATGCGCTTCGCGAGTTCCGTGCTGGGCTGCTGGGTGCTGCGCCAGGCGCTGAAGAGGCTGGGGTCGCAGTTCTCGGTGGCGAGTCCCGGGGACCAGCGGCCATCCTTGATGCAGCTGCGGCCGTAGCCGTCGCGGACTTCGGTGCCGATGGGGCGGGTCACATAGGCGCCCTTGGAGCCGGGGGCGAGTTCCGAGCCGGGTTCCACCGGGGCTGCCGCGGCGGCGGCAGAGACTTTCGAGCCACCGCCGGAGGATCCGCCGCTGCTGCTGCTGCTGGCCGTGGCGCCGGCCGAGCAATCGCCGGACACGGGAAGGCCGGAACCGTTTCGGACGCACTCGCGCCCGAAGCCGTCGAGCAGGCGGACGCCATCAGCACGGCGCACGCGGCCATCGGTCGCTCCGCCGGTGAGCTTGGCCTGGGCTTCGGCTTTCGCCTGGGCTTTGGCGGCGGCAGCGGCTTCACTCGCGGCCTTCTTGTCCGCCAGGGCGGCCTGACGGGCCTGCTGGGATTCGGAAGTGGCGTTGTTGCAGTGGTTGGCATCGAACGCGTGCGTGTCTCCGCCGGCGCCCACGCAGGTGCTGCCCTGGCCATCCCGAGTCGAGCGGCTGAAGCCGTCGAAGATCCACTTGCCGGGGGTGACGTCCGCATGGCTTGCCATGGGGCACAACATCGACAGCGTTGCAATACCAACCAGAGTTTTCTTGAGCTTGAACCGCATGACTGTACCGATCATGGCATCACCGCTTGAAAGGGTTCGAGTGTCTTGAGAATAGTGTTCCGGCCAACGGCCGGTTCCCCTCTGTTTTGGCGCCTCGCAGTCTCCTCGAACACACCCGCGCTCACCGCTCCGACGCCCAGTCCAAAAGGACCGATCGAGGATATCACAGTCTTGAATGAATTAGCCTTTTTCGCCCTTTGGCGACAGTGACGCCGGATGATGACAGCGTCCTCGGCCTGCCTGTGAACAGAACCCCGTGATAGCATTGCGGTTTGTCCGGATCGCCCGCGCGTCGCGGGGTGTCGGTCATCGCGCAAGGCGCATTCGCGCCCCGTGCGAAAACCGAGGATCCGGCGCCTACCCAGAGCCTCATGGAGCAATTCGCCAAGGAAACACTGCCGGTCTCCCTGGAAGAGGAGATGCGCCGGTCCTATCTCGATTACGCGATGAGCGTGATTGTCGGGCGAGCCCTGCCCGACGTGAGAGACGGCCTCAAGCCCGTGCATCGCCGCATCCTGTTCGCCATGCACGAGGCGAACATCCAGTGGAACCGCCCATATGTGAAATGCGCCCGCGTCGTCGGCGACGTGATGGGTAAGTACCACCCGCACGGCGACAACGCGATCTACGACACGCTCGTGCGCATGGCGCAGGACTTCAGCCTGCGCTACACGCTGATCGACGGCCAGGGCAATTTCGGATCGGTCGACGGCGACAACGCCGCGGCCATGCGCTACACCGAGTGCCGCCTCGAGCGCATCACCACCGAACTGCTGGCGGACATCGACAAGGAAACCGTCGATTTCGGCCCGAACTACGACGGCAAGGAGCAGGAGCCCCTGGTCCTGCCCTCCAAGCTCCCGAACCTGCTCATCAACGGCTCGTCCGGCATTGCTGTCGGGATGGCCACCAACATTCCGCCGCACAACCTGAGCGACGTCATCGACGCCTGTCTCAAGGTGCTCGCCGAGCCCGACATCGGGCTCGAGGACATCATCGACATCGTCCAGGCGCCGGACTTCCCGACGGCCGGCATCATCTACGGCCTCACCGGGGTCCGCGAGGGTTACCGCACCGGCCGCGGGCGGGTGGTGATGCGGGCGCGGGCGCACTTCGAGGATGTGGAGAAGGGCTCCCGGCAGGCGGTCATCGTCGACGAGCTGCCGTACCAGGTGAACAAGGCCCAGCTGCTGATCCGCATCGGCGAGCTGGTGCGCGAGAAGAAGCTCGAAGGCATCGCCGAGATCCGCGACGAGTCCGACAAGTCGGGCATGCGCGTCGTGATCGAACTGAAGCGCGGCGAGATGCCCGAAGTGGTCCTGAACAATCTGTACAAAGAAACGCAGATGCAGGACAGCTTCGGGATGAACATGGTCGCGCTCGTCGACGGCCGCCCGAGACTGCTCAATCTCAAGGAATTCATCGAGGCGTTCCTGCGGCACCGCCGCGAGGTCGTGACGCGCCGCACGGTGTACGACCTGCGCAAGGCGCGGGAACGTGGCCACGTGCTGGAAGGTCTGGCGGTCGCGCTGTCGAACGTCGACGAAATCATCGCGCTCATCCGTTCGGCGCCTTCGCCTGCCGATGCCAAGGTCCAGCTGATGGGCCGGCGCTGGCGTTCCACCCTGGTGGAGGAGATGCTGCTTCGCGCCGGCGCTGCGGCCTTCCGGCCGGACGGCCTCGGGGCGGAGTTCGGCTACAGCGAGGAAGGCTACCGCCTCTCCGAAGTGCAGGCCCAGCGCATCCTGGAGATGCAGCTGCAGCGCCTCACCGGGCTCGAGCGCGACAAGATCACCGCCGAGT
>CAZEDA010000172.1:0-7373 GCA_964510915.1 uncultured Rhodocyclaceae bacterium
AGCCCCCCGAACGCGTGGATCGGGCGGTGCAGGAAGCGCAGCAGGAACTTGATCCACAAGAGGTCCAGCATCACGCGGAACGTCCGGTCGATGCCGTACTTCGATGTCCCGCGGGTGCGCGCATGGTGACTGACGGGCACTTCGAGAATCTTCGCGCCGACCTCTGCCGCCAGGGCCGGGATGAAGCGATGCTGCTCCCCATACAGCCGCAGGTCGTGGATGACGCGGGCCCGGTAGAGCTTGAGCGCGCAGCCGTAGTCGTGGAGCGGAACTCCGGTCACGCGGGAGATGAGGCCGTTGGCGAGCATCGACGGAAGCTTGCGGGACAGGGCCGCATCCTGGCGCGCCTTGCGCCATCCCGAAATCACATCGACGTCCGCGCGTTCCTCCAGCAGGTCGAGCAGCCGGGGGATGTCCGCGGGGTCGTTCTGGAGGTCGCCGTCCAGGGTGACGATGATCTCGCCGCGGGCCTGGTCGAAGCCGGCCTGCAGCGCCGTCGACTGGCCGTAGTTGCGGATCAGAAACACGGGAACCAGCCAGGGGCGGCTCGTCGCGAGGTCCGCGAGGATCCGGGCGGAGCCGTCCCGCGAGCCGTCGTCGATGCAGATGAGTTCGAAGGGGCGGCCGGTGGGATGGAGCGCGTCGTGGACCCTGGTGACGAGATCCGGGAGATTCTCGGCCTCGTTGTAGATGGGGATGACGATCGAGACCTCGGGACTCATCGCGTTCGGATCCACGGCGTTCATCGCTCGCCTCCTTCCGGGCCGTAGAACAGGACCCACACCAGGAAATCCTCGCTGAAGCCCTCGAAGCGGTGCGTATCGCCCGCGGGAACGAACAGCATGTCCCCGGGCCCGAAATCGTGGACCCGGTCCGCATTCCGGAAGCGCCCCGAGCCGCGGGCAACGATGTACACCTCGTCACGGTCGTGCGGCTTCTGGTGGTCCTGGCCGGACGGGCGATAGAGTTTCACGAGCAGGGAGCCGTGCCGGTAGACCGGCGTGGACGGCAGTGCGCCGGCTTCGAGCCGCGCGAGCAGGGCCTCCCCGTCTGCGAGGGTGGCGTGGCGGACAACGGGTGAGGCAGTGAAGTTGTGTTCTTCGGTCATGTCAGGCCGGCGCGCCGGGGCGGCGGACGGTCCGCTGTAAGGTCGAGACCCTACATGGTAGCCGCAGCGGTCAGCCTCGTGGCACTTCCGCCCATCGGAAGCAGTCCGTCGTATGGTCGTTCACCATGCCGACGGCCTGCATGAACGCATACATGATGGTTGTGCCCACGAACCGGAAGCCGCGCTTCGCGAGGTCCTTCGACAGCGCATCGGAGACCGGGGTGCTCGCCGGCACGTCGGTCATCGTGCGCCAGCGGTTCGCCACCGGGCGGCCGTCCACGAAGCGCCACAGATACGCATCGAAGCTGCCGAAGGCGGCCTGCACATCGAGAAAGGCCCGCGCGTTGCTGATGGTGGAGGCGACCTTGAGGCGATTGCGGACGATCCCCGGGTCCGCGAGCAGTTCGGCCACCTTGGCGTCCGTGTATCGCGCGATCCGGGTGGCGTCGAACCCGTCGAAGGCGGCGCGATAGTTGTCGCGCTTTCGCAGGATGGTGGTCCAGGAGAGTCCCGCCTGCGCGCCCTCCAGCGTGAGGAACTCGAACAGGCGGGTGTCGTCATGGACCGGCACGCCCCATTCGGCATCGTGATAGGCGATGTCGAGTTCGCCGCCCTTCGCCGCCCAGGCGCAGCGCACGCGGGGCCGGCTGCGCTGTGCCTCAGCCAATCTCGTTCGAGACTTCGATCAGGTTGAGGTCGGGATCGCGGAAGTACACCGACATCAATGTCGCGCGGGCGCCGGTTCGAACGACGGGACCGTCGAGGAGGGTCACGCCCTCGGCGCGAAGGTGCGCGATCACCTGGTCGATCGGGTCCCGCGTGGTGAAGCAGAGGTCGAGCGCACCGGGGGTCGGGCGGTCCGCCTTGGGCTCGAATTCGGCGCCAGCCTGGTGGAGATTGATCTTCTGGTCGCCGTACACGAGCGCCTTGCGGCCGTTGCCGAAAATCTCAACGCGCATGCCGAGCACGCGCCGGTAGAAGTCGCACGTCGCGTCGACGTCCCGTGCCGTGAGCACGACGTGGTCGAGACGGTCGATCGTGATCATTTGGGCTTGTTTGCGGGGCCGTTCCGGGCGAGACGAATGCCCGTGAAGTGCCAGCGGGCGTGGGGCGGCCGGTAGTTGCGGTACGTCGTCCGGATGTGCGCCTGCGGTGTCGCGCAGGACCCGCCGCGCAGGACGAACTGGTTCACCATGAAGCGCGCGTCGTATTCGCCGAGCGGCCCCACGGATGGCGTGTGGCCCGGGTAGGGCTGATGCACGCTGGAGGTCCACTCCCACACATCGCCGAAGAGCTGGGCCGGCCCCCAGTCTGCACGCAACGCGGACAGCGGCGAGGGATGCAGGCGCCCGGTCTCCAGGAAGTTGCCGCCCTGGGTGGCGTCCTGCGCCACCAGTTCCCACTCGGCCTCGGTGGGCAGGCGCGCCTTGGCCCAGCGCGCGTAGGCATCCGCCTCGTACCAGCTCACATGACAGACGGGTTCGTCCGGGTCGACTTCGCGCAGACCCGACAGCGTGTACTGCACCCACTTGCGGCCGTGGCGCTCCCAGTAGAGTGGCGCGTTCCAGCCGAGGCGCTTCACGTGGTTCCAGCCGTCGGCCATCCACAACTCGGGACGCTGGTAGGCGCCGTCGTCCATGAAATCGAGGAACTCGCCGCTCGTCACCAGCCGCGAACCGATCTCGAAGGCCTCGAGGAACTCGCGATGCCGCGGCCGTTCGTTGTCGAACGCGAACCCCGGTCCGGCGTGGCCGATCTCGCGGACACCTTCCGCACAGGGAAACCACGTGAGCGGCTTCAGTGCCGTGGCGGCCTGCAGAGGCAGCGGGCGGAAGACGGGACGCAGCGGATTGGACGACCACAGATGCTTCAGGTCGGCGAGGATCTGCTCCTGCTCGCGCTGCTCGTGCTGGAGCCCCAGTTCGAGCGCGGTCATGGCCTCCTGCGCGATGGGCCAGCGACCGGCCAGGAAATCCACCATCGCCTCGCTCACGTGCGCGCGGTAGCGCATCACGGCGTCGAGGGTAGGTCGGGAGAGCAATCCGCGCGATTCCTTGGGCAGCCTCGGCCCGAGGGACTCGAAATGGGAATTGAAGAGCGGGCCGAACTGGTCGTCGTAGGCCCGGTAACGACGGGCGTGCGAGAGCAGCACGAACGTTTCGAAGAACCAGGTGGTGTGCCCGAGATGCCACTTCACCGGGCTCGCCTTGGGCATCGACTGCAGCGCGCAGTCCTCGGCGCTCAGTCCGGCGATGAGTGCCTCCGTGGAGGCGCGCACGGCGAGGAAGCGGGAGATCAGCGGACGCGCACCGGGGTCCGGCGTGCGGCCATCTTCCGCGGCGGCATCGGTCTCGCCAGCTTCCGCTGGAGACGGTGGCGGCTGCTCCCGAAGACCCAGGTTGGCGCTCATGGCGATGCGGTCCCTCGGACGCGGACTCTGGTGAAACGCTTCGGTCGAGACATGGAAGGCCCGAACAGGACGTTGTCGTTGTTTTCAGGACCGTCCGGCCGCGGACGGAGCGCGCTTCGGGGGGTGGGAGTGCCGCGGACGCATCGCCACCACGAAAATGACGAGCGAATGTTAAGTGCTAACGACGCCCCTGTTAAGGAATTTTCTGAGGGTCGCTAAGGCGCGCTTTCAAGTCTCTGCATCCGCAAGCGCAAACCCTTGATCCGCCTTTCGTTCGTGCGCGAAAACCTATCCCTGAAATTTCCCGGACGAACGGCACGAAGCGGCGCGAAGGTGCTTCGTGATCACGCGGACCGCCGGATCAGGAGGCGGGAGGCTGCGGCGTCGAGCGGCCATTCGGCAGGAAACTCATGCCGCTCGTGCGCCGGCAGGTGAGGAAAGTACGCTGGATGACGAGAGCATCCACGCTGGCACGGTGACGGGTGGCGCCGAGCGCGCGTTCGACTTCCACGCGTGCGGCATCCCACCCCGCCATTTCCCGGTCGCCCATGAGGCCGCGAAGGGATTCGATGCGAAAGCGCTGCAGACACTCGGCCTCGTCGAAGAGCAGGGCCACCCAGGTGCTGTCATAGCCCCAGGCGTCGCTGTAGACGGTCTGTCCCTCGAGCAGTTCGTTGAGCCGCTCGGCGACCTCGCGGATGGGGCGGCCGCGGGAGAGCAGGATGTCGCGACGAATCCGATGCACGGCTTCTGCCGTCGGGTCCCAGTGGGTCCAGGCGTCGGCAGGCCGCACGAGAAAGCAGTGGGTGCGATCGTCCGGCATGGCGACCCCGACCTCGATCGGATACCCGCCCCGGCCGAAGCCGGAGGCCTCCACGTCGATGATGATCGGTGGCGTGTCCATCAGGGTCTCGTCGCCCGCAGGGCGAGCCATCCCATGAGCAGCGCGAGCGGGCCGGTGACGAGCGCGAGGTAGGCCGCCGTGCGGTCTTCGAAACGCACGGAGTGCCATGCGGCGAACAGGGTGATTGCCACGAACAGGAAGGCGGCCACGGTGTAGGCGGTCTGGCGCATCGCCGACGCCCACGCGCGCTTGCGCTGGAGTGCCCGGTCGGCGCCCTGCGGCACGCGGCGCTTGAACAGCGAGGCGATCACGAACACGGCCGCGATGAGCAGGAGCATGCGCAGCATCATGCGGGCATCCTCCATTGCTGCCACGGAATGTCCCGGCCGGGAAATGCCACCCGACTGAAGGGCCAGGACGCCGCGATCCAGCGACGGAAGTCGGTGCCGAGCCGTTCGTCGGCGAGGCCGTGGTCTGCACCCCGCGACCAGTAGTAGGCCTCGGCGTCGAAGGCGTCAACCCGACTGGGAAAGAGATAGGCGCAGCCGAGCACGCGGACTTCGTCCGGCGTGAGGACCGAATAGGCGAATGACGTGCGCAGGTCGAACTCCTTCTGATGCCAGGCCAGATCCACGAGATCGGCTTCCAGCGTGAGATCGGCGGGCGGCCAGTGCCAGCCTTCGCCGAACCGTGCCCAGAGGGTATCGCGGGTGGCCATCACCGCGTCGAAATCCTTCACCGCGTCGTGGATCGTCAGCGGGCGGACGACGTAGGTGTCAGTGCGAAAGCCGGTCGGAATTGCGAACGGCGGGGCGAGCCACGGCGCTTTCACGGTTGCCTCATCGCCTCCGCGAACCGGGCTTTGGCTTCCTGGACGAGCGGACCGACATCCTCCGGCAGCAGCAGGCGCTCTGCCACCAGTTTCTCTGCTGCTGCGGAAACCTGCTGCGCGTAGTCGTTGGCGTCCCGATACCGGGACGCGATCGACGGGCGGGGATCGCTGCGCGTCTTCGCTTCGTCATCGGTGCGGGCCATCGGGATCGTCGAGCCCAGAAGGTCGCAGAGGTCGTTGCCGCCGAATTCCGCGCGGCGGGTGTTCCACCCCAGATGGGTGGCAAGCGGGGCATCCAGGTACGGATGGCGGATGCCCGCGATGTCGTGACCCATGGCATCGATCTGCGGCACCAGGACCCGGTGCGGATAGCGCACTTCCGGGAAGAGCTTGTCGATGATGCCGGTGTTGCGCACGGCCCGCGGACCGAAATCGCGCTCGCCGGAGCCGTTCAGCAGGCCGTGATACTGCACTCCCGGCAACGCCGGCCAGGCGAGTTCCTCCGGCGCCACCAGCGTGCCGTCGGCCAGTCGGGGCACGCGGGAGTCCGGCGGCTTCACGTCCTTGCGCACCCAGGTCTCCAGCGAACTGATGAGCGCGCGCAGCAGCGGTCCCGGGTGAAGCGGATTGGTGAGCTGCTCGCACTGGCGATTGCCGATGCCGTAGCCCGGGAGGTCACCCTTGTGGCCGCCGTGCTGCAGGCTGGCAAGGAGATAACGCCTCACCCGCGGACTTTCGCCCAGGTCCATCCGGCCGCCTTCCGTGGTGCCGGTGAGCGAGGCGCGGAACTGCCAGAACTCGTTCGAGGTGTCGGTGTGGATCACCTTCGGGTCGGACGAGGGCCGCTTCAGGATGCCGTCGGGCACGCGCGTCAGCGGATCGCCGCGCACGCCGTACTGGTGCGGGAAATTCGTGTCGGGAATCCAGCGTTCCCGGTGCTGCTGCGAGAACGCATTCGGTTGCGCGAAGCGGTAGTTGAGGAACAGCTTGTGGACGCCCGCCACGTGGATGTGCATGCCGTCGCACACCCGCTTGCCGTTCTCGTCCTCGTTGAAGCCCTGGTACAGGAAGTCCCGCAGGTACATGCCGCTGGACGAGATGCCGAGGCAAAGGGTCGTGTCGAGGCCCGCCACGGGATTGGACACCGCCCCGCCATCGGCCGGCGCGTGTCGCAGGAAGGACACGAAATCCCGCGAAGTGACGTAGCCCAGACCCATCACGGGCGACCCGACCGCACGGTAGAGCAGGTGGTAGTTGCGGTCGTTGCGGAAACCGCCCTTCAGGCAGATGTCCGTGCGGCTGGGCGTGCCGGGCCACCCTTCGGGGCAGGCGCTGAATGCCCAGTCCGAGTCCGGGACCCGTTCGCCACGGGGAATCGTCGGGCCGTTCGGGCGCGGCGAGTCGCTGGGCGTGACCCAGAGTTCGGCCTCGGCTTCGGTCCGGTCCGTGGAGACGGCCGCATAGCTCCGGAACACCGGACTCCCGGAAAGCGGCAGCGTCGTCGGCGTGCTGCCGCCGAAGTTGCGGTCGCCGAACTCGGTGAGGATGCGCTCGGCGACGGGCTTGCCGTCCTGCTGCGCGACGGGAAAATCCACGGTGAGGCGGTTGTCACCCGGCGCGATGTCCGCGCCCCAGCCCACCCAGGCGATGACGTGGCCACGATTCATGAGGAAGCCGTTGCCGAAGTCTCCCGGCGCCGTCGGATCGTTCATGTTCGCGGCCGCGGGCGTGTCCTGGAACCGCATGAACGCGATCTTGCGGCCGCGGTTGTTGACCTCGAAGAGCAGGGTGCGGCTGGCGCGGGCCATGTCCACGGGCTTCAGGAGATAGAAGTCGGCCGAGAACCGGACGCGACCGTTGCCGTCGACAGGCGCGCCGGCGAGGTCGAACACGCGGGCGTTGCGGACGTCGGCCGGGTCGACCTCGAAGCGGGCGCGACCGACCAGCTTTTCGTAGGGGCCGGCGGCGCCGAAGTCGCGGCCCGCCGCCACCACTTCGCGCCGCTCGATGTCGAGCCCCACGAGCCTGCCCTCGCAGACGAGGGGGGCCGCCAGCAGGCAGCCGGCGGCGATACGACGCAGTGCGGGGCGCATTCGGGTCTCCGGGGAGTGCGTCCACAGTGTGCCCGAGGCAGTCGGGCGAGCGCAATCGCGACGGCGCGACACAGCCATACCAATCG
>CAZEDA010000173.1:0-3347 GCA_964510915.1 uncultured Rhodocyclaceae bacterium
ACGCCGCTCGTGGCGATTCTCTCCGCGATGGAAACCGTGAATCCGCGCATCCCCTCGACGGTCGAGGCCGCGGCGCTCTGCAAGATGGCGGACCGCGGTCAGATCACCGGTGCAGCCATCGACGGGCCGCTCGCCCTCGACAATGCGATCAGCCTTGCCGCCGCGCGCATCAAGGAAATCGACTCGCCGGTTGCAGGCCGCGCGAACGTGCTCATCGTGCCGGACCTGGAAGCCGGAAACATGCTGGCGAAGAGCCTCTCGTTCATGGCGAATGCCGACGCCGCCGGCATCGTGCTCGGTGCCAGAGTGCCCGTCGTGCTCACGAGCCGTGCCGATCCGGCGATCTCGCGGCTCGCTTCGTGCGCCATCGCGGCGCTGCTCGCCCAGGCGCGCCGGGAAGGGCGGAGCCGGATCGTTCCCTGACGCCTCCGATGCGCGGCCCCATCCTCGTGGTGAACGCAGGCTCCTCGAGCCTCAAGTTCTCGCTCTTCGATGTCGCGGGCGGCGCGCTGTCGCTGCGAGAGCACGGCAAGCTCGAAGCGGCGGGCGAGGGGATGCGGATCGAGACTCGAGGCCTGAGCGGGGCGAAGGCCGACGCGCAGACACTCACCACACCGTTCGATCACGATCGCGCGTCCGAGTGGCTCCTGTCGCGCTACACGGGCGATGCCGGCGCTCTGGGTGCCGTGGGTCATCGCGTCGTGCACGGCGGGCCCGATCGCTCGGCACCGCAGCGGGTGGACGATGCTCTCGTGGACGAACTCGAACGTCTCGTGCCGCTGGCGCCGCTGCATCAGCCATTCAACCTGGCACCGATTCGCGCGCTGCGCTCTCAGGCGCCAGCCTTGCCGCAGGTCGCGTGCTTCGACACGGCGTTTCATCGGACCCAGTCCGAAGTGGCGCAAGCGTTCGCCCTGCCTCGGGCACTGACCGACAAGGGCATCCGGCGTTACGGATTCCATGGGTTGTCCTACGAGTTCATTGCGGCGCGGCTCGCCGAAGTGGATGCCGCTGCCGCCGCGGGGCGAGTCATCGCATTGCATCTCGGCAACGGCGCCAGCCTCTGCGCGATGAAGGCGGGGCGCAGCGAGGCCACCAGCATGGGGTTCACGGCGCTGGACGGGTTGCCCATGGGCACCCGCAGCGGTGCAATCGACCCCGGCGTGGTCCTGCATCTGCAGGCCGGACTGGGCATGACCGTGCCGCAGGTGGAGCATCTGCTCTACCACGAGTCCGGCCTGCTGGGTGTCTCCGGCGTGTCGTCCGACATGCGCGTGCTGGAGGCCAGTGCGGAGCCCGCGGCGCGTTTCGCGATCGAACTCTTCTGCTATCGCATCGGACGCGAGATCGGTTCCGCGGCGGCGGCGCTCGGGGGCGTCGATGCGATCGTGTTTACGGCGGGCATCGGCGAGAACAGTCCGAGGATTCGTACGCGGGTGTGCGAGACCGCTCGCTGGCTCGGCGTGGAACTCGACAATGCCGCCAACGATGCCGGCGCAGGACTCGTGAGCACACGCGGAAGCCGGGTCAAGGTCTACGTCATTCCCACCGACGAGGAGCGGATGATCGCGCAGCACACCCGTGAGGTACTCGCCGCATGACGCAGTTTCGTGCCTTGCGCGGTCCGGCGCTGTCCTTCCGAGGCGATCCCTTCGTCGATCCGCCGTCGGAAGCACTCGTCCACGATTCCGACGCGATCCTGCTCATGGAGGAAGGGCGCATCGCCGCCTTCGGTCCCGCCGAGGCGCTGCTGCGGCGACTGCCGCCGGGTGTGCCGATGGAGTCGTTCCCCCGCGGCATGATGATGCCCGGGTTCATCGACAGCCACGTGCACTTCGCGCAGCTCGGCATCACCGGGGCGTGCGGTCACGGTCTGCTGGAGTGGCTCGAGCAGTACACGTTTCCCGAAGAGCGCAAGTTCGCGGATGGGGCGTACGCGCAGCAGGTGGCGCGTCTGTTCCTCGCAGAACTCGCGAGACAGGGAACCACGACGGCGGCGGTGTATGGCACGGTGCACACAGCCTCTGTCGATGCGCTGTTCTCCGAGGCCCAGGCCGCCGGTCTGCGCATCATCGCCGGCAAGACGATGATGGACCGCAACGCGCCCGAAGGCCTGCTCGACACCGCGCAGTCTTCGTACGACGAATGCCGCGCGCTCATCGAGCGCTGGCACGGCAAGGGCCGGCTGGGCTACGCAGTCACGCCGCGCTTCGTCGCCACCAGCACGCCGGAGCAGATGGAGGTCGCCCGCGTGCTGCGAGAAGAGTTCCCCGGGTGCTGGCTGCAGTCCCACCTGTCGGAGACGACGGCGGAAGTCAGCTGGGTGCGGCAGCTGTTCCCGCGCTGCATCGACTACGTCGATGTGCTCGAGACGCACGGTCTGCTGGGTCCCCGCGCGATCTACGGCCACGGCATCCACCTCACGCACCGGGAGCGGATGCGTCTCGCGAGCACGGACTCCGCGATCGCGCACTGTCCGACGTCCAACCTGTTCCTCGGCAGCGGGCTGTTCGATCTCGCCAGTGCGAAGTCCATCGCCGGCGGCATTCGTGTGGGCCTGGCCACCGACGTGGGCGCCGGGACTTCGCTGTCCATGCTGCGTACGATGGGGGCCGCGTACGAAGTCGCACGACTCCGCGGGGCGAACCTCGCGCCGGCGCAGGCCCTGTGGCTTGCGACCGGCGGCGGCGCGCAGTCGCTCGGACTCGACATGACGATCGGCAATCTGCGCCGAGGCATGGATGCCGACGTCGTCGTGGTGGACACAAGTCCTGTCGAATGGCTCGATTGGCGCTGCCGGCAGGCGCGCGACGCGCACGACTGGCTGGGCGCGCTGATGACCGCGGCGGACGATCGTGCGGTGCATGCGGTCTACGCTGCCGGCAAGCGCGTCAAGTAGGCGCTGAACTCGCGAGCGCCGTTTTTCCTTACACCGTATCGGAGTCCGTCATGGCCACCGCGAAGAAGTCCCCCTCCAGAAGTGCAAAGCTGCAGCAGCTTGGCGTGCAGACGCCGTTGCCGGCTTCTCCCGAAACCGCCGTGCTGGAGCGTGTGCCCAATCCCCATCCCGATGTGCGTTACGTCGCGCGCTTCACGGCACCGGAGTTCACGTCGCTGTGTCCGGTCACGGGCCAGCCCGATTTCGCGCACCTGATGATCGACTACGTGCCTGCCGCCTGGCTGGTCGAGAGCAAGTCGCTCAAGCTCTACCTGGGCGCGTTCCGCAACCACGGTGCGTTCCACGAGGATTGCACCATCGCCATCGGCAAGCGGCTTCGCGAGCTGCTCGCGCCGCGCTGGCTGCGCATCGGGGGCTACTGGTATCCGCGCGGCGGCATGCCGATCGA
>CAZEDA010000173.1:3447-7337 GCA_964510915.1 uncultured Rhodocyclaceae bacterium
GCTGATGAGCAAGCTCTGTCGCATGCATCCGCGTGCATCACGAAGAGACCCAGACATCATGATCTACGACGCCACACACCTCCGCTGGACCCGCAGGACCATCTTCCTCATCTTCGCCGACGAGCGCGCCTTCATTACCGAGCGTTAGCGCCGCTGTCCGGCCGCCGGTCCCTTCCGGCAACCCCGAATTCCCGGTTTTCACTCCAAACGCACGGCTGCAGTGCGGATGCGTTCGCGCGCGAACGACATCGGTGCACGCCCGTGCCGGAGGCTCGTCATGTTCCACTGGCTCGTGCTGTTCGCAGCCATCGTCGCCGAAGTTGCCGGCACGACGCTGCTCGCTTCCATCCGCGGAAGCCATCCGGTGCTTGCACACGTCCTGATGGCGTCGTGCGTGGCCCTGTCCTTCTATCTGCTGTCGGTCGCCATGCGCCGCGTCCCCATGGGCGTGGCCTATGCGGTATGGGAAGGCGTCGGTCTGATGCTGATCACGGTGCTGTCGTGGTTCCTGCTCGCGGAACCCCTCGGCATCGCCAAGGCTGGCGCGTTCGTCCTGATCCTCGCTGGAGTCTGGCTCGTCAAAGGGGCGGCCGGCGAGGTCGAGACCGGCCCCTCCACGCCGGTCGGGGCGGGGTGATGTCATGGGTCCCGAGTTTTCGTGGGTCCACGCCGCCTGGCTGGGTCTGGCGATCGCACTCGAACTGGGCGCCGAGGTCTGCCTCAAGCTCGCGGACGGATTCCGCCGTCGCGGGTGGGGCGTCCTGGGGCTGCTGCTGGTCATCGGCGCGTTCAGCTGCCTGGGCTTCGCGGCGGAGGGCATTTCCCTGTCGATCGCCTACGCACTCTGGGGCGGACTCGGTCTGGCGGCGGTCGTGATCGTCGGCAGGCTGCTGTTCGGGCAGACCCTGACGCGATCGGCGTGGGTGGGGCTGTGCCTGATCGGCGTGGGGACGACGCTGCTGCAGTTCGTCTGAGCGGCGGGGCGTGAGCAGATGGGCACGGGACGTGCGATCCTTCGGTCATGGCCATCCTGCTCTTCTCCGACTTCGGCGCCTCCGACCTCTACGTCGGTCAGGTGGAGACCGTCATCGACCGCTACGCCCCCGGCGTCAGGGTCATCAATCTGCTGAGCGAAGCGCCCACTTTCAACGTGAAGGCGTCGGCCCACCTGCTCGCGGCCATGGCGTCGCAGGTGCCGCGCGGGCACGTGTTCATGACGGTGGTGGACCCCGGCGTTGGCACCCAGAGGCCTGGGCTGGTTGTGCGGGTGGACGGCCGGTCCTACATCGGGCCGGACAACGGGCTGCTATCGGTTTTGTGGGCTCGCGGCACGATGAAGGCCGCCTGGCACATCACGTCCTATCCGCCGGGGGTTTCCGTTTCCTTCCACGGGCGGGACATCTTCGCGCCCATGGCGGCGTCGGTCGTGACGGGAGAGTTTCCCAACGAGAATGTGAAGAGCATTCCGGCGCCGGGCGAGCTGCTGTCGGGCGATGATCTCGCGGAGATCATCTACATCGATCACTACGGCAACGCGTTCACCGGGATCCGCGGAACGAATGCCGACGAAAGTCGGGAACTGCTCATCCGCCGCATGCGGTTTCCCCACGCGCGCGTCTTCGGGGACGCGCCGCGGGGCAAGGGGTTCTGGTACGTCAACAGCCTCGGACTAGTAGAGGTCGCCATGCCTGCCGATAGCGCAGCGAAGATGCTCGGGCTGAGGGTCGGTCAGGGCGTCCAGTGGGTAGCGTGAGCCGGCGAAAATCCACGCCCGCCCGTTCCCAGAGCCGTTCTCTCGGAAAAAAGACCCGTTCCATCGTCGTACCCTCCCTTTCGTCACCAGGCCCCGATGCCGTTCCGGCTGTGCGGGGGCTTCATCCGGCAAGGTCCGCCCGAGCCCCGCAGGGCGGGCGATTCCCTCGCTAAAGTGCCTTAACGGCCGGAACTTCGAAGACTTTAGGGGGTGAGGCGCGGCATGACCTTGTCCGTGACATTGTCATGGCACGGGCGGCAGACGCGGCTGCCCGGGCGAGCGGCGAGGCGCCAAATTTTGTCGGTGGAGCGTCGCAGGGGGCGCGGGCTCATGGTACGTTTGACGCTACTCCGGTCAGAGATTCGAATACGCGGGCTCAGCCAGCGAACCACCAACATGTACCTTTCCGCCAAAGACATCGCCAACATGGAAGGGGGGCAGCACACCCACTTCCTCAACCCCAACGCCGTCCGGGTCAACAAGTCGCTCGGAGACGCTGTCGGTCTGCAGAATCTGGGCGTCCACTGGATCTCCGTGGCCCCCGGGCATCGGTCCACCGAGTACCACGCCCACCGTTTCGAGGAAGAGTGCGTGTACGTGCTGTCGGGGCGCGGCTCCGCGGTGGTGGGCGATCGCACGATCCTCATCGGTCCCGGTGACTTCCTCGGATTTCCGACCGACGGCATCCCGCACGAACTCATCAACGACGGCACCGAGCCGCTCGTGTGTCTCGTCGTCGGGCAGCGACTCGATCACGACATCATCGATTTCCCGCGGTTGCACAAGCGGCTCTACCGCCATCGGGGCGAGTGGGACGTTGCGAATTTCGGCGACATCGACAAGTCCGAGGCCCGGCCGGAATCGTCTCCGGTGGTCCTCACGCCGGGTGCCGCACCCGACGTTCTGCGGCTCGTCCCCATCGGCCGGGACGGCAAGCCGACGGTGAGCGGTCTCGCGCTGCCGCGTGAGGCCATCGACGCGAGCGAAGCCTCGGCGGAGCTGTACGCGGCCATCGGCTACGAGCCGCCGTGGATCGGTTACCTCGGTTTCGTCGGCGAGCAATGCGTGGGCACGTGTGCCTTCAAGACGCCGCCTCGGCAGAACCGGGTGGAGATCGCCTTCTACACGTTCCCGCAGTTCCAGGGACGCGGGCACGCCACCGCGATGGCAAGCGCCCTCATGGGAATCGCCTTCGACGCGCAGCACGGCATCCGCGTCATCGCTCACACGCCGGCGGAGGAGAACTCCGCCACCGCCGTGCTCACCAAGCTGGGCTTCCACCTCACCGGTCGTGGTCACGACACGGACGAGGGCGAAGTCTGGGAGTGGATGCTGCAGACCGCAGCCTCCTGATCTCCCGAACCCCGGCGTCGGGCGTCAGCCCGCCGGACGCTGGGGTTCGATCGCCACTTCCTCGATTCCTCCGGCCACGCGCCGCACCGCCCACGCCATTGCCTTGGGGCGGTTTGCCACGGCGCGGTGGAACACACCGTCCACGTAGTGCAGGCCGACGCCGTCGTCGGCCGCCATCCCGTCCGGCACCTGACCGGCGCCGACCATCGCCTGGAACATGGGCCGCCGATCCTTCTCGCTGTCGTAGTGCGGGCAGTTGCTGCCCGGCACGAGGCCCAGACACGGCAGACTCGTCAGCGGGCCCGCGATCGAGTCGGTGATGCCCTGTTCGAACCAGCAGATGGACCCCGCACTCGATCCGCCCATCGGCACGCCGCGCTCGTAGGCGTCGCGCAGGATCACGTCCAGCCCCCAGTCCCGCCAGATGGCCAGCATGCTGCGCGTGTTGCCGCCGCCCACGGCGATGGCATCGAAGCCGGCCACGAACTCATCGAGAGGCTTCGGCGTGCGCTTGAAGAACGGCAGCACGGCGGGCTGGCAGCCCAGCTTCATGTACGCCTGGAAGAACCGCAGCTGGTAGGGCTCGTTGTCGCCGCTTGCCGTGGGGATGAACAGGATCTTCGGTGACGCGAGCCCCGTGAGGTCCTTGAAGTAGGTTTCGAGATGGAGATTGTTGTCGGGGTCCGCCAGGAACGCGCCGCCCATGGCGAACACCTGTCTGCTTCGGGGCATGATCGAATGTCTCAGGGAAGGGAGAGATCATTCTATGCCACGCGATCCGCGC
>CAZEDA010000174.1:0-7252 GCA_964510915.1 uncultured Rhodocyclaceae bacterium
ACCAATCGGTAACTCATTTGTAAGAGGTGATCACCTAGACTGGCGACAAATTAACGAAAGACCGCCAACATACAGACGTAGTCGCCAGGGCCGGACAACAGGCCACAAGAACACCTTCGGGGAGTCCCAGATGCCACGAGATTCGCAAGGTACCGTCGCCCCGCCTGCCGGGCGGGACAAGACCGTCGCACCCGCCCGCCGACTGCGCCTCATCCCGGGCGGACTGCAGACACCGCCACCGCCGCGCCCTGGCGGTTTCGGCTACCCCAGACCGTTCAGCGCGGACAGCGCCGGGCTCCGTCTCAAGACCGATCCGCTCCGGATCCTGCTGGTCGACGACCACGCCATGTTCCGCGAAGGGCTGGCCTCGCTGATCCTGCAGGTGGCGAGACATGCCACGATCGTGGAAGCGGCTTCCTGTCTCGACGCCCTGGAACAGTTCCAGGGCGAGCGCCCGTTCTCGATCGTCCTGCTGGATCTCGCGTTTCGGGTCGGTCCCTCGGGGCTGCTCGCGATCGACGCGATCCGCTCCCGCTGCGCCGCCACGCCCATTGCCGTGGTCTCCGGCGCGGACGACGACGAAACCGTGCTGGGTTGCCTCGATCACGGTGCCATGGGGTTCATCCCCAAGACGGCGACGGCCGATGTCCTGATGCACGCCGTCGCTCTCGTGCTGGCCGGCGAGCCGTACTTCCCGCTCGGCGCAGTCCGGAAGGGGCTGCCCAAACGGCTCCAGGCTGCCCAGTACCCGCCGCTTGGCGCAGGACTGGAACCGGGCACTCGGTGGGGGCTGACCCCGCGCGAGAATGAAATCCTCGGGCGCATGGTGCAGGGCAAGGCGAACAAGGTGATCGCCGCCGAACTCCGCATCGACGAGGACACGGTGCGCAAGCATGTGTCCGCGATCCTCCGGAAGCTGCGGGTCCGCAACCGCACTCAGGCGGTGCTCGCCGTCGTGGCCGCCCAGTCACCGGCCGTGACGGACTGATCCTTCGATTCCGGGAGGCGGCCCCGCGAGCTACGGCGTCGCTTCCAGCGCCTTGGCGAGCGCCACCACCATGGCTTCCGGGCGGAGCGGCTTGTGCAGCAGCGTAAGCCCGCTCGCCGCGGCCTCGGCCACACGCTCCGGCGCGGTATCGCCGGTGACGAGCAGCGCCGGAATCCGGTCTCCTATCGCCTCGCGCACCCTGGCCACCGCCGCGATGCCGGACTCCCCTGCGCGCAATCGCAGGTCCGACATCACGATGTCCGGCATGCGGTCTTCCTGTCCGATCTTGTCGATGGCGTCGTCGGCGGAGGTGGCCTTCAGCACATGGGCGCCGGCCTGTTCGAGAACGATGGCCGTCGCGTCGAGTACATCCTTCTCGTCGTCGATCACCAGCACGAAGCTGCCCGGCAGGACGCCCGGCGGCTCGGCCGGCTCGACCGGCGCGTCGGCGGGGGCGACGAAGGCCGCACCGAGACTCACGGCAGGCAGGCGCAGCGAGAAGACTGACCCGCGCCCGGGTGCCGACTCGAGCGTCAGCGGATGGCGCAGGATCTCCGAGAGGCGCCGCACGATCGCGAGGCCGAGACCCAGTCCCTTGCTGCGGTCGCGCTCCGGATTGCCGATCTGCACGAACTCCTCGAAGATCAGGTCCCGGTGCTCGTCAGCGATACCGATGCCGGTATCTTCCACGCGCACTTCCACGGTGTCGCGATTCCGCACCGCGCGCACCGTGACCCCGCCGACGATCGTATAGCGGATCGCGTTCGACACCAGGTTCGAGAGGATGCGCTCGAGGAGCATGCGATCCGATTCGACAACGGCATCCGTGGGCTCGAACACGAGCTTGAGCCCCTTCAGCTCCGCGCTCGCACGAAACTGCATGTCGATGGCGTCGAACAGCACCGTCAGGGCGAGCGCGCGCTGCTGGACCGGCACCACGCCGGCGTCGATCCGGGAGATGTCCTGCAGTCCCTCGAACAGGCCGTCGAGCGCGCGTACCGACCCCTGCAGACGGTGGACGATCCGCGACCCCTCGCCTTCGCTCACGAATCGCCCGAGCGCCCCGACGTACAGGCTGATGGAATGCACCGGCTGCCGCAGGTCGTGGCTCGCGGCCGCGAGGAAGCGGGACTTCGCCGCCGAGGCAGCCAGCACCTGCTGCTTCTCCGCTTCGAGATCCCGCGCGAGTGCGGAGACTCTCGACGTCAGTTCGAACTCATTGCGCAGCGCGCGGTTGAACTCCACACCGAAGGCGATCAGCGCCGCACAGCACTGCAGCGAGAGGATCGCCATCACGATGTGCATGCTGTCGCCGCTGGCAAGGAAGGACGCGGCCAGCGGAACGATGATGCCGATGCTGAAGCACACCATGGCCGGGAGATAGACCGCGTAGCCCAGCGCGGCCCCGACGGACAGCAGACACAGGCCCGTCACGACATAGGTTTCGAACTGCTGCAATTCCGGGCGCATCACGACGAGGCCGAGGGCCCCCCACAGCAGCCCGGCGATGGCCCCCCCGCCGGACGCCAGGTACGCCCAGAAACGCGCATCCGCGTTTCCCTGCCGGACGGCACGGCGATAGAACCAGCAGATGGCGAAACCGACACACAGCCAGAGCGCGCTCGCGATCGCCCACCACTGCACCAGCGGGTGCAGAGGACCCTTGCGAAACATCGGGACGAGCATCATCACCAGCGTGAGCGACCCGAAGGACACGCCGGTGAGAAGGTTCTTGTAGAGCAGGTGGATGCGCTTGGCGAACGCCTCCTGGACCGAGGCCGCGGTCAGGCCGAGGGACGGGGCAGCGTCGCGCGACAGGGCGGACGTGGCTGGCGGCATCGCGGGGTCTCCTGGCTACCGGTGTCGCTCCGGGGTTCCCGTGCATTTTGCACGATGCCATCTCGCCGCACCGCCAGGGAATTGCAGGAATCCGTTTTCCCGGCCCAGGCGTTTCGTGGACGGGCGGGTTGCGACAGGCAGCCGCGGGTCGCCGCCATCGATCCGATCGCGCCGCCGGGAATCGTTACTTCTTCCGCATCATCTTTTCGAGCACGGGATGACGGACGCCGCCTCGCGGGTTCGACTCCGGGTCGCCTTCACGGATGAGCTGCTCGGCATCGACCGGCTTCTGCCGCAGGGAACCGATCAGCCCGCCCGGGCCGTCGGAGGGCGACGCAGGCGGCGGAGGGGCCTTGGGCATCTTCACCGAGTTGGGCTTGAGTTCCGCCTTGTTGAAGGTCTTCTTGGTCTTCGCGCCGAGGTTCTCGCACGGCGCGTTGGCGTAGAGCACCTCGCCGTTCGGCTGGGTGCACTTGTACACGCCGGCCGCGGCAGGCAGGGACACGGCCGCGGCAAGGCAGGCGGCGATCGTCGTGCTGAGCTTCGCGGGGCGCATGGGCATCAGTCCCGGTCGTTGCGGGGGTCGCCCTGCCCGCCCTTCGAGGGCGCATTGCCCTGGAAGCTGGAGCCGGAGCCGAACTCGGGTGCGCTGCCATCCCCCTGCGCCGGACGCGGCCGCATGCGCATCTGGTTGCCCTGCAGTTCCGCCTTGCTCATCGACTTCTCCTTGCGGGCGCCCTGGGTTTCGCAGGGCTCGTCGGAGTAGATGATCTTGCCGCCCGGGCCCTTGCACTTGAAGAGCCCGGCTTCGGCAGGTGGAACCATCAGGCAGGCTGCGGCGGCAACGAGCATCGACAGTCGGTTCATGGCATCTCCATCAGGGACTCGCGCGCCGCGTCGGAGGCCTATGCGCTCGGGAGTCTGTGGTTCTTGAAGTCGTCGCGGATCTTCGTCTTGAGGAGCTTGCCGGTCGCCGTGTGGGGGAGGCTGTCGACGAAGACCACGTCATCCGGAATCCACCATTTAGCGACCCTGCCCTCGAAGAACTTGAGCATCTCCTCACGGGTGAGTTCCGCCCCCGGCTTCCTCACCACCAGCAGGAGAGGACGCTCGTCCCACTTGGGATGGAATACCCCCACCACCGCGGCTTCGGCCACGGACGGATGGGCCACCGCGGCATTCTCGAGGTCGATCGAGCTGATCCATTCCCCGCCCGACTTGATCACGTCCTTGGAACGGTCCGTGATCTGCATGATGCCGTCTTCGTCGAGCGTGGCCACGTCCCCGGTGGGAAACCAGCCGTCGCGCAGGGGATTGCCGCCCTCGCCCTTGAAGTACTCGCGGCAGATCCAGGGGCCACGCACCAGCAGATCGCCGAAGGCCTTGCCGTCGCGGGGCAGCTCCTTGCCGTCGTCGTCGACGATCTTCAGGTCCACGCCGAAGATCACGCGGCCCTGCTTGTTCTGCAGCGCGTCGCGCTGCTCCTTCGGCCAGGCGAGATGGCGGTTCTTGAAGGTGTTGACGGTGCCGAGCGGACTCATCTCCGTCATGCCCCAGGCGTGCAGCACCTGGACACCGTACCGGTCCTCGAACGTCCGGATCATCGCGGGCGGGCAGGCCGAACCGCCGATCACGGTACGGTTGAGCGAACCGAACCGCAGCCCGTTCGCCTCCATGTGCTGGAGCAGGCCCAGCCAGATCGTGGGCACACCGGCCGAGCACGTGACCTTCTCCGACTCGAAGAGCGCCGTGAGGCTGGCGCCGTCCAGCTGCGCACCGGGAAACACGAGCTTCGCGCCGACCAGCGGTGCGCTGTAGGGCAAACCCCACGCGTTGACATGAAACATGGGCACCACGGGCAGCACCACGTCGCGAGCCGACAGGTTGAGGGCATCCGGCAGACAGGCGCCGTACGCGTGGAGGATCGTCGAGCGGTGGCTGTACAGCACGCCCTTCGGGTTGCCGGTGGTTCCCGAGGTGTAGCAAAGCGAGGAGGCGGCGTTCTCGTCGATGTCCGGCCACTCGTAGTCGTCCGAATGCGCGTTGACGAGATCCTCGTAGCACATCAGCGGCAGCGACGACTCCGGCATGTGGGCCTTGTCGGTCATCACGACCCAGTGCTTCACGCCCGGGCAATGGGGCGCGAGCTTCTCGATGAGCGGCAGGAACGTGAGATCGAAGAAGATGCAGCGGTCGTCGGCGTGATTGACGATGTAGACGATCTGCTCCGGGAAGAGCCGCGGATTGATCGTGTGGCATACCGCGCCGCTGCCGGACGACGCGTAGTAGATCTCGAAGTGGCGATGGCCGTTCCAGGCCAGCGTGCCGATCCGGTCTGTCGGTTTCACCCCGAGCGCGCCCAGAGCGTTGGCGAGCTGGCGGGAACGGCGATGGGCGTCGCTGTAGGTGTAGCGATGGATGCCGCCCTCGACGAGACGCGACACGATCTCGGTGTCGCCGTGGTAGCGGTCCGCATGCCGGATCAGCGAGCTGATGTTGAGCGGCATGTTCATCATGAGGCCGTGCATGGCTGGAATTCCTTGGCAGCGTGGAGTGGAAAAGGCGTCGGGCCCGCAGGCACGACCCCGCGCCCGCCGTGCGGGCGCACATGGCAGAAGTATTCGGCATCCGGGCCGGTCGAGCAACGATTCTGGCGCTGCAGCAGGGGCTCCGGAGGGTCTGCAGCCATGATCCGAGGGCCGGCATCGCAACGTTCTCATGGTGCGTTGCAGCATCCGGGCGCGCGTTTACATCACTGCATCGATGGGGCAGAATCCCCGGCGCTCGAGATGGAGACGCGGAAATGCGCGTGTCGAGAGCAACGGTGCACCGAGGTAGAGCCACATGCTCGCGCCGGGACGCAGTGCGGCGCCGCAAGCGGCTGCCAAGTTCCGTGTCGGCGTGAATCCGAAGCCACCCGTTGTGTACTCAGTCCGCACGTGACCGCGTGCGGCAGTCTCGTTGCGTATTCATTGGGAGGAGGGAGAATGATCGGACAATTCATCCGGGCGACCGCCGTCGGTGCCGCTCTGCTTGCTGCGGGCATGGGTGCTGCGACCGCAGACACCATCAAGATCGCCTATCTCGAGGGACTCTCCGGTCCGTTCGCCAACGTGGGGGAAGTGGGCCTGCGTCACCTGCAGTTCGCCGCGGACCGCATCAATGCGAAGGGCGGCGTGCTCGGGCAGAAGATCGAGGTGATTCCCTTCGACACCAAGACCAGCCCGCAGGAAGCGCAGCTCGTGTTCAAGCAGCTGGTCGACCAGGGCATCCGCTTCATGATGCAGGGGAACGGCTCGGCGGTGGCCATCGCGCTGACCGAGGCGCTGGGCAAGCACAACGCCCGCGAGCCCGAGAAGTCCGTGCTGTACATGAACTACGGCGCCGTCGATCCCAGCCTCACCAACGACAAGTGCAACTTCTACCACTTCCGCTTCGATGCGGACGTCGACATGAAGATGCAGGCGCTGACCACCTACATGGCGCAGCAGAAGGACATCACGAAGGTCTATCTGATCAACCAGGACTACGCGTTCGGCCAGTCCGTCGCGAAGGCCGCCCGTGCCATGCTCACCAAGAAACGTCCCGACGTGCAGATCGTCGGCGACGACTTGCATCCGCTCGGCAAGATCAAGGACTTCGCCCCCTACGTGGCCAAGATCAAGGCCTCGGGCGCCGACTCGGTGATCTCCGGCAACTGGGGCAACGACATCGCGCTGCTCATCAAGGCCGCGAAGGACGCCGGCCTCAAGGCCAAGTTCTACACGTATTACGCGGGCGGTCTGGGCACGCCTCCGGTAATCGGCGAAGCGGGCGTGGGCAACCTCAAGCAGGTGACGGTGTTCCACTCGAACATCGGTGGCAGCGGCGCCGCGGCGGAAGTGGAGGCCTACCGCAAGCGGTTTCCCGACTCCAAGGACGACTTCTACTGGACGAGCATCATGACGGCGGTCGACATGCTCACGCGCGCCATGGAACAGACGAAGTCCACCGATCCGACCAAGATCGCCCTGGCCATGGAGAACATGAAGGCCACTGCGGTCACCGGCGACGTGTACATGCGCCCCGAGAACCACCAGCTCGTGCAGCCGATCTTCGTGTCCACCTTCAGCAAGGCCAACGGCAAGGACGTGAAGTTCGACGTGGAGCGCACGGGCTTCGGCTTCAAGACAGACGCCCGGATCGAAGCGAAGGACACCGTCCTTCCGACGACCTGCAAGTTCCAGCGTCCCAAGGTTTGAACGTCCGGTAACGGCATCAGGGCGGCGGGGGCTCCCGAAAGGGCGCCCCCGCCGCGCAAGAGCCCGCCAAGAATCGAGCAGCCACCTTGGAATTCTTTCTCGTCACCCTCCTGAACAGCCTGTCCTACGGACTGCTGCTGTTCATGCTCTCGAGCGGCCTCACGCTGATCTTCAGCATGATGGG
>CAZEDA010000175.1:0-2947 GCA_964510915.1 uncultured Rhodocyclaceae bacterium
TGACCAACCAGTTCGGCTCCACCGACCTGCAGATGCTCGCCGAGCAGATGACCCAGTCGATGCTGCAGGCCCCCGCGATAGCGGGGGGCAATCTGCCGATCCTCACCGTCCAGGAAGTGAAGAACAAGACGAGCGAGTACATCGACACGCGCGCCATCACCAACCGTATGCGCGGCACGCTGCAGAAGAGCGGCCGGGTCCGCTTCGCGGTGGACGCTGCCGAGATGCAGCGGCAGAAGGAGGAACTCGAACGCCAGGCGGGCGAGGCCTACGATCAGGACAAGGCCGTGCGTCAGGGCAAGATGGTCGGTGCGGGGTTCCGGCTTGGCGGGGAGATCACCTCCATCGTCAAGGAGACGAAGGACACCAAGGACGTCTACTACCAGCTGTTCCTCAGCCTCACCAATATCGAATCGGGGATCGAGGAATGGAGCGACACCAAGGACATCCGCAAGACGACCGAACGGTAGGGACTCCGATCAGGCAGCCTCACCCACCCGCTGCGGCCTCGTACCGGTCGCGCGGGATCGAGTCCGTCGAAGGGGCAGCGAAGCTGCCCCTTCGCTTTCTCCCGCTTCGCGTCTGGCTGCTGGGCGCGCTGCTCGCCGTTGCCGGCACGCCAGCGTTCGCGCAGCAATGCCCGCCGACCCTGGAGCGCCCCCAGGCCCGTGGCGATGGCGTCGGGCGCTTCTATCTCGGGCGGGAAATCGCGTTCGTGATGGGGCACCAGGGTGCCGACTGGCTCGAACGGCCCGAACGGGAGCAGGAAGAGCGCCCTTCGCTGCTGCTGCAAGCCCTGGGCGTGAAAGCCGGGGATACCATCGCGGACATCGGCGCCGGCACCGGCTACTTCGCGTTCCGCCTGGCGCAGATGGCGCCTCGAGGAAAGGTGCTCGCCGTCGACATCCAGCCGGAGATGCTGCAGAAGATCCGGGAACGGGCGCGGGAATCCGGCATTCGCAACGTCGAGCCGGTACGCGGCTCGGCAACCGATCCCGGTCTGGCGCCCGCGAGCGTCGACCTGGTCATCATGGTCGACGTCTATCACGAGTTCTCCCACCCCTGCGAGATGATCCGCGCGATCGCCCGCTCGCTGAAACCGGGCGGCCGGGTCGCCCTGGTCGAGTACCGCGCGGAGGACGCGAACGTCCCGATCCGTCCGTCGCACAAGATGACTCGCGCCCAGGCGGAGCGCGAAATGGCCGTCGCCGATTTGCGTCTCGTCAAATCCGTGGACAGCCTGCCGTGGCAACATCTCCTCATCTTCGAGAAGCGATGAAAACACTCTCCGCGGACGCGATCGATCCGCAGTTCCTGGACGCCATCCGGGCGCGGGCCGAGGCCGGCGAGCCCAAGGCCATGTTCGACCTGGGCCGCCTGTACGACATCCCGGAGAAGCCGGGCGTGCCGCTCGACCTCGAAACCGCGAGGACCTGGTACGAGCGATCGGCTCAGGCGGGCTTCGCCTGGGCGCAGTTCGCGCTGGGCAACATGCTGGAACGCGCCCAGGGCGGTCCGCGCAACGACCTCGGCGCGCGCCGCTGGTACGAGGCGTCGGCGACGCAGGGCATTGCGGAAGCGCAGATGCACCTCGCCTCGATGCTGAAGGCGGGCCGAGGCGGCCCGAAGGACACTGCGGGAGCCGTGGAGTGGTATCGCCGCGCCGCCGCGCAGGGCCACGAACTCGCCGCGACGAATCTCGCGCTCATGCATCTCGAAGGGTCGGTGGACAAGCCCGATCTGCCAGAGGCAAGGCGCCTGCTGGAGTTCGCCGCCGACAAGCTGGACGGTCTCGCGCATCTGGTGCTGGGCGACCTGCACCTGCGCGGCATCGGCGACAAGGCACATGGCGGCCTCGCCCTGGTGCACTTCTGTGTCGCCACACTGCTGCTGCGGCCCGGACCCGATGCCGAGCGGGCCCGGGAGATGAAGGAAGCCCTGCTCGCCCGCCAGCCGGCGTTGCGGGAGGAGTACGAGAAGCACGCGCGCGGGTTCGTCGCAGAGCGGACGGTCGCGCAGGAGGAAGGGGAAGCTCGGACGGCCCTGCGGCCATCCGGCGACGAGCGCGCGAACTGATCGCGGGCATCGAGTCATCAGTGGAGATATGTCGATGAAAGTCCGATTTTCGCAGTGGGCCGTGTCCGCGGTCGCGGCACTCGCGCTGCTCGGCAGCACCCTGACCCTTGCGGGGGAGAAGGAAGACAACGAAGCCAACAAGCGCAGCGCGGTGCAGCGCGTGGCCGATGCCCACGATGAAGTCCTGATCACCGGTGCGGCCCGGCTCATCCTCAAGCAGGCGTCCATCCACATCGCGCGCGGACTGCTCGCCGAATGGGGCAAGGCCGACGGGCTGGGCAAGAACTGGAAGCCTGGTGTCGCCGAATGGGACGCCGCCGAACGCGTGCTTCTCGACAACGCAACGATCTCGCCGCTGGAGCGTGTGGGCACGGGCGCCTGGGTGAAGGACATCCGCACCGAGTACGTCGCCAACACGTTCGACGGGGAATCCGCCGATACCATCGCGACGCATTTCGAGAGCAAGTCCGGCAAGGCGCAGCTCGCGCTCATGGACTGGTTCATGGGCGAGATGACGCTCTTCAACTACACCTACACGGGACGGTTCCAGTACGACCTGAAGGGCGCCGAGGCGGAACTGAAGGCGCTCCAGAAAGCCGCGCAGCCCCGTATCCCGAAGAAGGACAACGAGCTCGAGTTCTCGACTCTCAATCCCGAAGCGTTCCAGTTCGTCGCCTGCAGCCCCGAGAGCCGCTATTGCCCCGGCGTGCGCTACGCGAGACTGAACGCCATCGCCGTGCAGGGCGCGATCATCCGGTATATCGATACCGTCGGCAGCGAAGTCCAGGCCGCGATGCGCGGCATGCGCGGCGACGTGCAGCCGATGCTGGATGCGTTCAAGGCGAAGGGGTGAGAACGTGATGTTGTGAAG
>CAZEDA010000175.1:3047-7242 GCA_964510915.1 uncultured Rhodocyclaceae bacterium
TCGCGTAGCCCGGACGAGGCCCGAAAGGGCCGACTCCGGGGAGCGGTACATGCGTTCACGCCCGATTCGCAGTCACACCCAATTCCCGGAGTCGGGGCGTCCGCCCCTCGTCCGGGCTACGTGCGTTTTGGCTCGCGCACGCAAGAAGGTTCGATGCAGGGGTAGCGGGTCATCTGTCGCGTAGCCCGGACGAGGCCCGCGAGGGCCGACTCCGGGGCCTGACGTTCACGTTCGCACGCGATCCCGGGTCGGGCCGTTCCGGCCCGCACCACGCCATGAAATGACCCGCCGAGCCGGAACCGATTTTCGTTTCGTGCTTCAACAATGGCGCCGGACGCGGGACAATGGGAGCGCTGCAGCCGCCCCCTCCGCGTCACGCCTCCCTTGCCGACTCAACGCCCTTCCGTCGCCCATCTGCTCGCGCTCGTCACCTGCGCGATCAGCCTGGGTTCCGCGCATGTGTTCGCGCGTCTCGCGTTCGCCAACGGCGTCAATCTGTTTACCGCGGCCATGATGCGGGCGGGATGCGCGAGCCTCATCGTTGCCCTGCTGCTCGTCGCCCGCCGCACCTGGCCGAAAGCCTCCCGCCGCACGCTGATCGGCACGCTGATACTGGGCGTGTTCGTGGTGGGGCAGACGCTGCTGATCCAGGTGGGGGTGAAGCGACTTCCGGTGACGGTGGCGCTGCTGCTCTTCTACACGTACCCGTTCTTCGTCGCGATCGTCTCGTCGCTGCTGGGCGATCACAGGCTCTCGCCTGCCCTGCTGGGCGCGCTCGCGCTGGCCTTCACGGGGTTGATTCTGGTGTTGGGTGTCGCACCCGGTGGTGTCGATCCGATCGGCGTGGCCGGAGCCGTCGGGGCGGCCGTGGTGTTCACCGGCACGCTGGTTCTCACGCCCCGACTGGCGCCGGATCTCGGTGCGCCGGTGCGGACGTTCCTGATGATGACGGCTGCGACGACGTTCCTCACCGTGCTGAGCGTGTCCACCGGCAACGTCGCATGGCCGGAGTCCGCCACGGGCTGGATCGGTCTCGCCGGACTCGCCGTGCTCTACGGCTCAGGCATCGTGGGGCTGTTTCTGCTGCTGCCGAAGATGGGCCCCGTGCAGACGGCAGTCGTCCTCAACCTCGAACCGGTGTTCGTCGCGATGATCGCGTGGGCCACGCTGGGAGAGTCACTGACGGTACTGCAGATGGCCGGTGCCGCGCTGGTCGTGTGCGCAGTGATCTACTCGCAGCTCAGGCGGCGCTGATCCGGTCGCGTCGGGCCGTCAGAACAGCTCGATGTCCCCGGTCTCCACCTTCTTGGGCTTCACCACGCCGAGCACCAGCAGATCCTCGTAGCTGCGCAGCTGATTGCGCCCGTTCTGCTTGGCGTAGTACAGGGCCTCGTCCGCGCGCTCGAAGGCACCGCTCGGGCTGTCGGAGATCGCCGCCCGGGTGAACCCGATGCTGACGGTGACCTGTCCGATCTGGGGAAACGGAAAATCCTCGACCCGCATGCGGAAGCGCTCCAGGGCCGTCTGCGCGCCCACTTCGTCCGTGAGACCGAGCAGCACGACGAACTCCTCTCCGCCGAACCGGAACAGCACGTCGTTCGTCCGGAACACCGAACGCATCAGACGCGCCATCAGCAGCAGCACTTCGTCGCCGAACAGGTGTCCGTAGCGGTCGTTGATGCGCTTGAAGAAATCGATGTCGATCACGGCAAGCCAGGGCGTCTCGTCCGGCCGTGGAATACGCCGGCGCCCCACGAGTTCGACCGATTGACCAAGCTCTTCGGCGATGGTCTGGCGCGCGACCCGGCGCTGAAAGATGTCGTCGAAAGTCTTGCGGTTGAGCAGCGTCGTGAGCGTGTCGTGCTCGCTGTAGTCCAGGAGCGCGAGGTGGTTCCGGTAGATGCGCATCAGACCGTCGATGAGTTCGGTGTGCGCCTGGGAGAACTCGCCGTTGAACTCGATCTCGAGAACGCCGATCACCTCGCGCTCGCTCGAGACCGGAAACAGGTGCCGGTAAACGCCGGCCTCGGAGGTACCGAGCCGGATGGGGGCGTTGTTGTCGAAGCAGATGCAGAAGCCTTCGTGCTCGTCCAGCCGGGGCAGATCCTCCAGCTCGACGGTCGGGTCCGACATGGCGATGGGGCTGCCCGCCTCGATGCCAGCCATGAGGCGCGCGCGGGCTCCCTGCCCGTGCTCGATCACCCGCCAGAGGGCCAGGCGCTTCGCCCGCAGCAGCCGGAAAAGCACATCTGCGACGGTGGCCTCGAGGAGGTCCCGATCGCGCTTGCCGGTCACGTCGGCGACGAAGGAAATGAGCTTCGACATCGGGGAGGCGGGGTGACGCGCAGGCCTGAGGTAGGAATCGACACCCTCGGTAACGGTACGCCAGCGCAGGACTTGAGCGGCTCTGCCTGCCACCGCGGGGCCGCGATGCTGCGTCTAGCGGGTTGCCAGGAGCGCTCGCACCCGGGCCACGACGAAGTGCAGCATCCAGGCCACGCCCCCCGGCATGGCGTAGATGAACACCAGCAGCACCAGCCCGTAGATCGCCCAGGGCGCCGCCTTGGAGATCTGATCGGCGAAATTGGGCACGAACTGGATGAACAGCGCCCCGTAGATGGCACCCGAGATGGTGGCGATCCCGCCGACCACGATGCCGACCAGGAAGCTGATGGACAGGAAGGCTGTGAAGCTGTCCGGGGCCACGAACTGGACCGCGATGGCGCCGAGCGCGCCGCCCACACCGGTGTAGAGGGCACTCACCCCGAACGCCATGCTCTTGTAGACCGGTCCGTTGACGCCCATGGCCTCGGCGGCAATGGGGTGATCCCGCAGGGCAACCAGCGCCCGCCCCGCCCGCCCCCGCAGCAGATTCCAGGCGACCAGGAACAGCACGGCGGCCACCGCAAGCGAGAACAGGTAGAGCCACTGGTCCTGGGACAGCGTGATGATCGACGCCAGCCATTCGGGAGGATCGGGCTTCATGATGACGATGCCCTGCACGCCGCCCGTCCATTCCTCCAGACGCTTGTACTTCAGGACCTGGGGCGTCGCCACTGCCAGGGCGAAGGTCGCCAGCGCGAGGTAATGCCCCTGCAGCCGCAGGGCCGGCAGGCCGAAGAGGAACCCGAACACGAAGCAGACCACGCCGGCGGCCGGCAGCGTCGCCCAGTAGGGCACGCCGAACTTGTCCATGAGGATGGCAGCCGTGTAGGCCCCGATGGCGTAGAACGCGCCGTGGCCCAGCGAGATCTGCCCGTTGTAGCCCGTGAGGATGTTGAGCCCCAGCAGCACGATGGCGTAGACCACCGCCTGCGTGAACTGGAAGGTCCGGTAGTCGCTGATCAGAAAAGGAAGCGCGATGAGCCCTGCGATCACGACGGCAATGCCGATCCAGCGCAGGGGAGACCGGGTGCGCTCCATCTCTACACCCGCGTCACGTAGCGGCGGCCGAACAGGCCGGACGGCTTGAACAGCAGCACGCCGATGATGAGCACCAGCGCAACGGTGAGCTTCAGCTCCGTGCCGACCACGTAGGCGCCCGCGAGATTCTCGACCACGCCCACGACGAAGCCCCCCACCACGGCACCGATCGGATTGTCGATCCCGCCCAGCAGCGCCGCGGCGAACGCATAGAGCATGATGCCGGACATCATGTTCGGATCGAGGTACACGACCGGGGCGATCATCATCCCGGCGATGGCGCCGATGGCCGCCGCCAGCCCCCAGCCGAGCGCGAGCATCCAGCCCACGCGGATTCCCGCGAGGCGGCTCGACACGGGATTCTGCGCGGCGGCGCGCATCGCCAGCCCGAGAGACGTGTAGCGGAAGAACGCATACAGAAGCAGCAGCACCACCACCGTGACGCCCACCGTCCCGATCTCATGCGGCGCGAGGTAGGGGTTGCGCAGGGCCTCCCACTCGAACGGACTCGGGAAGGTCTTGATGGTGTAGGAATAGATCCACCCGGCCACGCTGTTGAGAATGACCAGCAGCGCGATGAACACGATGACCACGGACAGCACCGGTGCATGCTCCACCGGCCGCACGACGATGCGTTCGATCGCGACGCCCAGCAGAAACGAGATGCCGACGGTCGCGACGAAGGCGATCCAGTAAGGGACGCCCGCATCGATGAAGGTCCAGGCGAGATAGGTGGAGAACATCGCCATCTCGCCCTGCGCGAAATTGATGT
>CAZEDA010000176.1:0-7214 GCA_964510915.1 uncultured Rhodocyclaceae bacterium
GCTCGTGCGACGGCTCAGGTGCTCCGGGAAATGGCGGACGAAGGATCGCCGTCACGACGCGGGACAAAGCGGGACGCGGCCAGAGTGAACAAGCCGACGGCCAGGCCGGCAAAACCATCACGTCCTGAGCGCAAGCACACTGCGGGACCCTGAGATCGCTGCCTGACTCAGGCGGCGTCGATCAGCATCCGTGTGGTGTCGGCGGCGCTGGTCCACGTCTCCGGTTTCACGGTGCCGGCGTGCCGCAGGACGATCAGCTGCTGAACGAGTCCGATCGTGGAGGCGTCTAGCGACCCGACTTCGGCCGGACGAAACGACGCCTGCATGCCGGAAAGGGCCGAGAGAATCCGCGCGAGCAGGCGGGAGCGGGCGTGCGAAGGATTCTCCTTCACGAGTCCGATCACGTGCCCCAGGGCATCGTCCTTGGGTTCGCTCTTGCGTGAGTGGGCGAAGCGTGAGAGTTCCTGTTCGAACTGCGCCAGGGACAAGTCGTCTGCGGTGGTCAAGATAGGGCTCGGCTATTGCGGACGGATCCGCGTGGGGTTCAGGGGAAGAAGCGCTGCCGGACCATGTTGCCCACGAACAGCAGGACCACGGCGCCGGCGGCGGAACACATCAGCAGCGTCATGCTGAACGCGTTCACGTCCACCGCGGCGCCGGGATCCGGCGTGGGGGCAAGCAGTTGCACGCCGGCAAACGCGCCCAGCACGCCGAACGCCAGATAACCCAGCCGTCCTTCGCGTGAGCCCTGGTTGAGCAGGTGGTTGGCGATCCATCCGATCACGATTCCTGTCGCGATCCATGCGGCAACGTTCATGGGCTGTGCTGTCTCCGTCGTCTGCATCGAACATCGTCTTGTCTGCTGAGCCGCACACTGGTGCCGGACTTCCATGAGTCCGGGCGCAGCGGGGACAGACTCGCAAGCATGGGCCCATCCGGGCGAGACGTCTGTGTGCTGCCGCACATTCGCCGGCGTTCGGGGAAGAGCTGTCGGGACCAAGGAGAACCGCAGATGCCCGCCTGACTCTGAAGCAGGAGGTGCAGACGTTCTTCAGAGCAGGTCGACGTTGGTCACCGCGCGCAGGACGACCTGCTGGTCTTCGCCGCGCACCCGGTGGCTGAGCCACCAGATGCCGCTTTTTCGGATGCTCCATGCCTGCCGCTCTCCGGACAGCAGCAGCGCGGCGACGGCGCCGAGAGTCGGCTGATGTCCGACGACCAGGACGGCGGGATGCTCGTCGGGCCAGCCTGCGGCTGCGAGCACGGCCTCGGGTTCGGCGCCCGGGGCGATCTCGGGCACGACGACGTAGGTGTCCGTCAGCGCACGCACCGTCTCGATGGTTCGCGCGGAAGGGCTGGCGAGGACTGCAGTGGCTTTGGGCAGACGGGGGCGCAGCCAGTTGGCCGTGGCTTCGGCCTGGCGATGGCCCTTGGGGGTGAGACGCCGCGCGAGATCCGGCTCGCCGTCCGCGGCTTCGGCGTGGCGCCAGAGGATGAGATGCATGGGGGAGCTACCAGAACCGGTCGAGGCGGGAAAAAGCCCGCCAGGCCTTGTCGAATCGTGCCAGCCCGGCTTCGGCCCGGGCGTGCGTCCAGCCGCGGATGATGCCGCCCGCATGTGACATTTCGGCGTCGGTGAGGTCCAGCGACTGCAGCAGCGCGTCGGTGACGCTTTCGTCGTTGAGCCTGCCGAGGATGTCCTGCAGTTCGGCGCTCCCCGCGACGAAACGGCGCACTGCCTTCGCGGGAAACAGGGCCGCGAAGAATTCCGCGGCGTAGCGGAGCTTCTTGATCTCGATGCGCAGCGCATGCAATGACTGCGGGTCGTGGCGGTCGGCCGAGGCGCCGCGCCGCTTCACGCGCTTGTACTGCCGTTGCAGCAGCTGAACCGCGAAGGCCTTCATGGTGGTCGGCGCGTCGCCGGCGGCGGAGGCCGCGTCGGATTCTGCACGCGGTGCCGATTCCCAGGGGCGCGCACGCATCCTCTCCAGCATGTCCAGCAGCAGATGCGCGTAAGCGCTCTCCGACCCGGCCTGTCGTGCCGCATCCCGCGCGGCAGAGGCGGAAGCAGTCGCGTGATCACGCAACCGCGCGAGCGGTGGTGAGTCGCCGAATGCCGCGAGCACCGGTGGCAGCGTCTCGAGCAGGAACACATCCCGGTCCCGCGCCCGGCCGAAGGTTTCCGCGAGTTCGCGAAACCGTCCCAGGAGATCCGCCATCGACTCGCGCGGCACCAGCGGCCGGAACAGACTGAATGCCGAGCGCAGACGACGGATCGCGACGCGCGCCTGATGGATGTACTCGGGATCGTTGCTTTCGAGGACGCCGCGATCGTTTGCGAGCAGCTGGCCGAGACAGGACGAAACGATGCTCTGCAGTCCTTCGGATGGCGACATGGAAGCGTCGAGGTTCGGCCTCTCAGCGCGAGCCGGGCGTGCTTCGCGGCGCGCCTGCAAGGCGTATCCCCGTTCCGCCTTGCTCGCATTCTCCAGGCGCAGAGGCAGGGCATCGACGAGTGCATGCGCGAAGGCGAGCAGGTGGGAGGGGTCGCCCTGGAGCAGTTCGATCTCGATTTCGTGGATGGGAACCGAGCGGTCCTCGACGGTGATGAGTCCGACGTCGACCGCCAGTTCCGCGGTGGTGCCGGGCCCCACCTCGACGATGCGGCGGGTGCGCCGGAAGTCGGTCACGAAGACGGGCGCGAGCCGCGCGCGGAACGAGTCGTCACGGAACAGATCCGCGGCTGGCGTATCCATCAGCGCAGGAACGTTCAGCAACTGCGCCGCGGCGGGTGCTTCGAACTCGTGGCGCTGGTGGAGGCCGGCGTCCACTGCGCCGCCGCACTTGAACGTCTGGACCCAGCGCGCGCCGATCTGGCGCAGCCGCAAGGCCATGTCACGCCTGGCGAGGTCGTGCTCCGGAGTATCGAAATACACGCTGTGCAGTCGCCTCGTGACAGCCCGGGAGCGCTGCGCGGCACGCAGGAAGGGCAGGCGACCCAGTCGGGCGATGTCCTGCGGGGCCCCCACGAGCTTGAGTTCGATTTCCATGGTGTCCTTCGGGCGTGTCGTGTGCCGGCCGGCAGCCACGCATTGCCCCGTCAGGCGGGTGGTGCGGGTTTGGCGGCGAGTTCGGCCAGGAGTTCCGTCTGGGCACAGCGCGGCCGCGCGCTGCCCGCAAGCCGAAGACGGTATCGGCCGTCGGCGTCCATCTCCCAGGCCTGCGTGTTGTCGTCCAGGTAGAGCTTCAGGCCCTCGGCAATGACGCGCCGCTTGAGCTTCTTGTCGAGCACCGGGAAGCACACCTCGATGCGGCGGAAGAAATTGCGATCCATCCAGTCGGCGCTCGAGAGGAGCACGGTATCGGTGGAGCGGAAATAGAAGATCCGGTTGTGCTCGAGGAATCGCCCGATCACGGAGCGGACGCGGATGTTCTCGGACAGGCCGCGGATGCCCGGCCGCAGCGCACATACGCCGCGAACGATGAGGTTGATCTTCACGCCGGCCCGCGAGGCTTCGTACAGCTCGAAAATGATCTCGGGTTCCAGCAGGGCGTTCATCTTGGCCGTGATGCCCGCCGGGCGACCTTCCCGCGCCTCGCGCGCTTCGTGGGCGATGGCGTCGAGCAGACGGGCGTGGAGATCGAAGGGCGACTGCAGCACGTGCATGTGGCGGCCGGCCTTGCCGAGCCCGGTGAGCTGCATGAACACATCGTTCACGTCGGCAGTCATCTGCGGATTGCAGGTGAACAGACCGAAATCCGTGTAGAGCGTCGCGGTGCGCGAGTGATAGTTGCCCGTGCCGAGGTGCACGTAGCGCACGAGCCTGCCTTCTTCACGGCGCACGACCATCGCCATCTTCGCGTGGGTCTTGTGACCCACGACGCCGTAGACCACGTGGGCTCCCACCTCCTCGAGCTGGGACGCCCAGTTGATGTTGGCCTCCTCGTCGAAGCGCGCGAGCAGTTCCACCACCACGGTGACGGCCTTGCCGTTGCGCGCGGCGGTGATGAGATGGCGCATCAGTTCCGAATCGGCCCCGGTCCGGTAGACGGTCTGCTTGATGGCGACCACATTGGGGTCCGTTGCCGCCTGCTCGATGAAGTGGATCACCGGCTTGAAGGACTGGTAGGGGTGATGCAGCAGCACGTCGCCCTTGCGGATCGCGGCGAAGAGATCCTCTCGCTTGGCGAGGCTCGCGGGGATGCCCGGCGTGAACGGGGCGAATTTCAGGTCCGGACGGTTCACCACGTCCGGCACCTGCATCAGGCGCACGAGATTGACTGGCCCCGACACCTGGTAGAGGTCGTCGGCGCCGAGGCCGAACTGCTGCAGCAGGAACTCCGACATGTGCGGCGGGCAGAGGTCCGCGACCTCCAGACGCACGGCGTCGCCGAAGTTGCGCTGCGGGAGTTCGCCCTGCAGAGCGATTCGCAGATTCTTGATCTCCTCCTCGTCGACGTACAGATCGCTGTTCCGCGTGACGCGGAACTGGTAGCAGCCCTTGATCTCCATGCCGGCGAACAGTTCGTTCACATGGGCATGCAGGATCGAAGAGAGAAACACGAAGCCGTGCGGACACCCGGCGATCTCCGGCGGCAGCAGGATGAAGCGCGGCAGCGCCCGCGGCGCCTGGACCAGTGCGGCCCCGGAGTTGCGGCCGAAGGCGTCCTTGCCGGCCAGTTCCACGGCGAAGTTGAGGCTCTTGTTCAGCAGCCGCGGGAAGGGATGCGCCGGATCGAGGCCGATCGGCGTCAGAACCGGCATCACTTCATCCAGGAAGTACTGGTGAATCCATTCGCGCTGGGTATCGGTCCATTCGCGACGCCGCAGGAATCGCACCCCCTCAGCAGCGAGCGCGGGGAGGATTTCGGCATTCAGCACGTCGTACTGTCTCTGCACGAGTTCCCGCGCCTGGCGCGACACTTCGGCCATCACGGCTCGCGGAGAGGCCCCGTCCGGTCCTGGGGCGTCGGCGCGCAGCTCGATCTGCGCCTTCAGGCCGGCGACACGGATCTCGAAGAATTCGTCCAGATTGCTGCTGACGATGCAGAGGAACCGCAGGCGTTCGAGCAGCGGGACAGAGGGGTCCTGCGCCTGAGCGAGCACGCGGCGGTTGAATTCGAGCTGCCCGAGCTCGCGGTTGAGGAAATGCAGCGGTTCGCCGACGGCAGGGTCGTGCCCTGAACGCCCCAGGGCTCCGCCCGGGGAGACGGGACCGTGGCCCTCTCGCGGCTTGTTCACCTTGCGGCCCGCGCGTGCGCCGTCAGCCCTTCGGCACGAAGCCGGTTGCCGCGTCGGCGCCGCCGCCGAAGAAATGCTTCTCCATCTGCTCCGCGAGATACTTGCGCGCCTTGGGATCCGCGAGACTCAGCCGGTTTTCGTTCACCAGCATCTTCTGGTGCTCCAGCCAGGCCTTCCAGGCTTCCCGGGAGACCGATTCGAAGATGCGCTGGCCGAGCGGCCCGGGATAGGGCGGAGTGTCGAGTCCCTCGGCTTCCCGACCGAGCTTGATGCAGTGCACTGTGCGCGCCATGACATAGTCCTTTTGGACTACGGGGTCATCCCGTAGTCATTGGTTGTCGAGAGGATTATCCGGAAAGCGCGCGACACCGTAAACCGCGAGGGGAGCGCCAATACCCCCCTGTGCGACCGCAAAGGTTGCGCGGCTTTTCCTTACAGCGACTTGATCAGAACCTTGGACCTGCGCTGGTAGTTGTAGAACTGCTGACGCTGTTCCGGCAGTTCCTCGACGGAGGCCTCCACGAAGCCCTGCTCGACGAACCAGTGGGCCGTGCGCGTCGTGAGAACGAACAGACGTTTCATCCGGGCCTTGCGGGCCCGGGCTTCGACCGCCTGAATGAGCCGCTCTCCCGCGCCGCCGTTGCGATGATCGGGATGCACCGCCAGACAGGCGAGTTCTCCCGCCTTGTCGCTCTTGAACGGATACAGCGCCGCGCAGCCGACGATGAACCCGTCGTGCTCGAGCAGCAAAAAGCGATCGATCTCGCGTTCGAGCAGCTCGCGCGAGCGCTTCACGAGGGTGCCCTCCGCCTCGAGCGGTTCGATGAGGCTCAGGATGCTCGCGACGTCATCGATGGTGGCGGCGCGAAGATGCTCGAGCGGATCCTGCGTGACCATCGTGCCGATGCCCGAGTGCGTGAACAGTTCGAGCAGCAGCGCGCCGTCCACGTGACGGGAGATGAGATGCACGCGCTTCACGCCGCCTCGGCATGCGCGTGTGGCGAAGGGAAGGTAGATCGCGCTGTCGCCCTTCAATTTGTGGCGCTTGTCGCTCAGCGAATCGGCCTCGGACACCGTGAGCTCGGTTCGCACACGACCCCGCTCGCCGCCCACGCCGGCCTCGTCCATGAGGAACAGCAGCTTGTCGGCCTTGAGCGCGATGGCGGTCTGCGCGGCGACGTCCTCGAGCGTGAGGTTGAAGATCTCCCCGGTGGGCGAATAGCCGAGCGGCGAGACCAGCACCATGTCCTCGTCGTCGAGACAGCGACGGATCGCATCGCCGTGGATCTTGCGCACTTCGCCTGTGAACTGCATGTCGACCCCGTCGACCACGCCGACGGGGCGCGCCACGACGAAGTTGCCGCTCGTCACCCGGAAGGTGGCGTTGGCCATCGGTGTGTTCGGGAGGCCGACGGACAGCAGCGCCTCGATCTCCATGCGCAGGCGGCCACTTGCCTCCTTCACGTCCTGCAGCGTGGCCTCGTCCGTCACTCGCATGTCCCGCACATAGCGGATGTCCGCGTCGCGCTGCCGCAATCTCTGGTCGATCTGGGGCCGGGCCCCGTGCACGAGCACCAGGCGCACGCCGAGGGAGGCCAGCAGGTTGAGGTCGTGGGTGAGCCCCACGAACTTCCCGTCGGCCACCACCTCGCCGCCGAAGGCCACCACAAAGGTGCGGCCGCCGAAGGCGTGGATATACGGCGCCGCGGCCCGGAACCAGGGGACGAAGCGTTCGAGCGTCTGCGGGTCCATGCGCATGGAAGGTGGTTTCGACAGGGAGTTACTTCGGAGCCATGCGGATGGCGCCGTCGAGACGGATGGTCTCGCCGTTCAGCATCTCGTTGCGGCAGATGTGTTCGACCAGGGCCGCGAACTCCTTCGGACGGCCGAGGCGCGAGGGGAACGGGACCTGTGCCGCCAGGGACTTCTGCGCTTCGTCGGGCAGGCCGGCCATCATCGGCGTCTCGAACAG
>CAZEDA010000177.1:0-5580 GCA_964510915.1 uncultured Rhodocyclaceae bacterium
GGCGACCGTGTGTTCCCGGAGTCGGGGACTTCGCCCCTCGTCCGGGCTACGCGACAGATCGGACGATCGTCTGTCCGTATCCGCCGAGGGCCGAACCCGTCGCGACCCGTGCCTCGATCTGCTCCATCTCCGCGACGAAGGCCGCCGGCGTCCGCTCGCGATCGATGCGCATCATGACGGCGCCTGCCGCGATGTGATCGCCTTCCATGACATCCAGGAGCTTGACCGTTCGCGCGGCGAGAAGCCTTGCGTATACGCCCTCGTGCTTCGGGTTGAATGTGCAAAGCATCGTCTCGAAGCCGTACTTCTTCAACGCCACGAAGTACGACCACTTCACCATGTCCATCACCAGCGCGAGGCTGCGGCGGGCGGACCACCGCGGGTCAGTCGCGATGCGAAACGACGACACGAGTCTCCGACCCTCGGTGCGGATCGCGTCCGTCTCGGCCTTGAAGTGCCTGTCGGTATGCAGCCCGAACGGACCGTCTCCGGTGATCGAGTTGGTGCCGATGACGCGGCCCTCCTCCACAGCGACCAGAATGGTCGTGAGCGGCGACGGATCCAGCTCCGGGTAGGAAATGATGCGTCCGCCGCATTGCGGCGGCATGTATCCCGCTTCGACGATGGAGTCGTGCGTGATGCGATGCACTTCATCGAGTTCGCGGATGGTCTGCGCCTCGCGCAGCGTGTAGGTCTTGCCGGCGGGACGGTAGCTCAGTTCGCCCAGCGCGATCGGGGATCGGTCCATGGCATGGTCTCCTAGTCGGCAGCGAGCACAGCGTCCACGGGACGCCGCAGGGCACGAACGGTGGGGGAATCCACCTTCGAAAGCCGGAAGAGCAGCAGCTCGCCATGGCCTTCGGGCAGTGGTACCAGTTCGCGATAGCGCGCTTCGATTTCGGCCAGGCTTCGGCGCTGTTCCGCCGACCACGGCCCCTCTCCCGCGCCGGCCTTCATCGCGACGTAGGACAACGCCGCCATGGGCTGGAAACCCAGGCCCAGTTGCGTTGCCGTGAGCCAGACCCGCTGGAGCGCGCCACCGCCCTGGAAGTAGTCGCGCTCGGAAGTCCCGCCGATGGACAGCACGCCGAATGCGGATGTGCCGGCTGCCGCACGCTGCGCGAACTTCTCCAGGTTGCGGCCGCCTCCGACTGCGGCCACCGTCTCCATCGCCAGCCACGATGAACACAGACGCAACCCGGCGATCTCCGTGGGCCCCATCTCGAGCGTGCGCAGATCGATGCCGTCACCGGTGCGCTCGGCTTCCTCCACGGTCCACCGCAACTCGCGGACGAACTCCGCATGCAGCGGGTGACAGAGGAAGCGCCAGCGGTCGCCCTTGCCCAGCACTTCTCCCAGCCTCGCGCGGTGAGCCGGTTCTTCAATCAGACGCAACGTCGCGCCTGACGCCTGCGCCGCAGCGGTCAGCCGGGCGACGACGTCCTGCGGGAGGCGATCTCCGTTGCCCAGGCGCCGGTTGGTGCAGCGATGCGGGACGAAAGCGTGCAGCGGATCGACGACGCAGGCACGGCGCAACTCGCTGAAGTGGAGGTCGCACACGACCAGCGAATCGTCCCCTTCCGGAAACGGGTCCATGTCGAGCGAAACGCCGAGCGCACCTGCCGTGAGCAGCGCGTTCTCCGCCGCGGCGCCGATCGCAAGCAGGCTAGCGCGCCGTCCGTGGTCCAGCAGAGACGTGCTTCGCGCGGGATCCAGATGCACCCGGAGCCGCCGACCATTCCAGGTGAACCGCCACGGCTGGGCATTGCCGCCGGACGGAGCCGAGATGGCGCTCGCGACGATGTCACGGACGGACTGATCGATGCGCGCCACAGCACCGGCAGCGGCGCTAGGAGACGCAACGCTGGCCTCCATCCTTTGCTCGCGCGCGGGGACAGTCGCAGCCGCGTCGGCGACGATCTGCTCCAGGTCGACGTAGTACCGCCCCGACGAGCGGAACGTACCAAGCGCGATCCGCCGGACGGCATCGGTATTGAGCGCAGCGCCGAGCGAAATCGCGGAGGCGAGCTGCGGCCAGGATTCGAGCGTGGCTCCCACCTCCAGCGCCGACGCGGCAGCACGCGGCGACAGCGTCTCAGCGCCCACGATGCGCATGGCGACCGAGACCCGGTCCTCACGCGACAACTGCTGAAGCCCGTTGGCGTCGACGCCCTCCACACGGCCATGCAGGATCGGACGATCAGGCTCGAGATCGAAGCGTTCCACGTCCAGCATCCCGCGGTCGCTCGTCTCCATGAGCACGGGAATGCGCAGCGCCCGTGCGCGCTCACGCAGGCGAAGCTTGAGCGGCAGGTCGTCGCACTCTTCGATCAGGATGTCGAGCGGACGCCCGCCATCGAGGAAGCGATCGATGTTGTCCTCGCGGATGCCGCCGGGATAGACGCTGACCAGGAGGAACGGGTCGATCTCGAACAGCGCACGCGCCGTGAGCACGGCCTTGTTCACGCCGATGTCGTGCACACCGGCCCGCACGCGATTCATGTTGGACAGGCTCAGCGTATCGAAGTCCGCCAGCAGGAACTCCCCGCCGATGCCCTCCATCGCCATGGTGACAGCGCTCGCCTGCCCGACGGACAGCCCCACGATACCCAGCCGCAGCCGCAGAAGCTCCGCCTGCTCCGCCGCAGTGATCTTGTTCCGGTTGCGGCACAGCCGGAGTTCGCGGAACTCCGCTTGCGGCAGCACCCGGACGAGACGCCGGGACCAGGGGTAGTGCACCCAGACACCGAAGGCGTCCGGGGCGGCGCCGTTGCGGCAGACGTCGACGGCCTCCGCAAGGGCGTGCCCTTCCAGACGGACCGCGGGATTCCGAGCCTGCGCCAGCTCCCGCAGCTGTTCGCCCAGCGTGTCGACGACTCGTTCCGGATGCAGCCTCGCACGCAGCGCCGAGACCGCCGCTCGGGCAGCGAGATCCCAGGCCGGGTACAGCACCGGATGCCACTGTTCTTTTTCCTCCGCCGGGTGCGGACGCGGCCGGACTGCGGTCTGCGCGCTCATCGCCCTTCTCCTTTGCCGATGTGGACGGGAGCGAAAGATAGGTATCAGGCGAGGGGTCGACCATTGAGCTAAGGCGCTACGCCGAGCGGCCTAAGTCAAAGGAAGTAACTTCGAGTCGCTACCCATGACCTTGGTCATGTACCGGTACGACCCGCCGAAACCTAGACTTGTTTTGGGGGTGACGAGACACCCCATCGACAAGAGGTGAACAACATGACCACTGAAATCGAGACGAGCAACACCCGCAACACCTGGGCGCAGATGTTTCCCGCGACGCGTTCGAGCGTCCCTCCTGAGCCGGCGCGCCCGGGCGGGAAAGGCAGCACCACCGGCAACAGCCTGCCGGTCTCGCCACCCGAGAGGCTTCCGATGGTCTCGCACCCCTATGGACTGACGGACGCAGAAATGGCGGTACTGGAGATCCTCGCCGAGGGGGCCAGCAACGAACAGATCGCCCGCGGTCGCGACTGCGCGGTCGGGACGGTCAAGGTCCACCTCGGCCGGATCTTCCGGAAGCTGGGGGTGCGCAACCGCGGCGAAGCCATCGTCATCGCCCGACGGCTGAAGGCGATTCAGCAGGCCCTGCTGGAGCGGGCACGGGGGACGCCGTTCCAGCTGAACTGGATCCTTCACGACATGACCGACGAGCATCATCCGGCGGGGACAGTGCTCTTCCGGGTGGACGACCCCGCCGACGCGCTCTACTTCATCCAGTCCGGACGCATCGCCCTGCCGGAGGTAAAGGCGTACCTCGCGGAGGGATCGGTCTTCGGCGAGATCGGTATCTTTGCCGAAGATCGTCGCCGGACCTCGTCCGCGGTTTGCGACACGCCCGTGCAGCTGTTCCGCGTGAGCGCAGAACGCGTCTGGGATCTTTACGCCGAGAATCCGTCCTTCGCCGTTCACCTGCTCAGGCTCGCCGCGAGTCGCATCATGGGAGAACGCCTCCGCTTCCGTCTCCCGACTCCCTGAGATCGTCCGCGGACTCACCTTTTCTGGTGAGTCCGCTCGTCGCCTCCCCAGTTTTGGCGGGCGAAATGCCCGCGGCATCGTCGCGTCCGTGCATCGCTGTGATAGATTGACCGGTCTTCATCGGATGCCGGTTTTCCGATCGGCAATCCGCCAATCAGGCGAGTCCTTGCATGACCGAGACGAACATCCTCGTCTGCGCGACGGGCAGCGCACGTCAGCTGTGGCTGTCAGCCGTGGAAGCGGCCGCGCCCACGGCAAGGGTGACCGTCTTCGACTCCGGCACCGATCTACTCCACCGAACCGTCGGTGCCGAGTGTGCCGCGGTCGTGCTGGAACTCGATGAGTTCCCGATGCTGCATGACCCGCTTGTCTCTCGCATACGGGAAGTCCATGCACCCTCTCCGGTCGTCGTGTCCTCGGCATGGTTTCCGATCGACGGCCTGGACATTGCCCGCGCCACGGGCATCGCGGCATGCATTCCGCAACACTACACGGACCATCAGCGGCAGCTCGCCCTGTCGCTCGTCCTCAGCGGCGCCGGACACTACCCCACGGACTTTTCGCCACGGCCGGATCTGCAGCAAGCGGACGCCACGCCGCCGACCGATCCCGACACGCATTACACCGGCCCGGAAGTGCTGACACCTCGCCAGCGTGACGTCGCCGTGTGGCTCGTCCGCGGCAAGACCAATCTGGAAATCTCGAAGCTCCTCTCGCTCAGCGAACAGGTCGTGAAGAACCACGTGACGGAGATCTTCCGCCGCATCCAGGTGGACAACCGCGCCCAGGCGGTAGACGTGCTGCGCCGCATGGAGGAAATCCGGCACCGCTACGAGAGCCTTCAGTCGGAGGAACGACAGGCGCTCCATTGGCTGGAGCGTCACATGCGTCACATGCAGCTCGATGCCGGAAAGGTGCTCTTCCGCAAGGGGGACGCAGGCAGCGACCTCTTCTACATCCAGAGCGGCATCATCGCGCTCGAGGAAATCGGCGAGGAGATGGGCCCGAAGGAGATCTTCGGCGAAATCGGCGCCTTTACGGCGAAGCACCGTCGGACCTGCACCGCACGCGCCAAGACGATGGTCAATCTGTTCCGGCTCGACTACAAGCACGTGCGGAGACTCTTCTTCGACTACCCCGAGTTCGCGCTGCACATCGTGAGCGTGCTCGCGCAACGGGTCGCCTCGGGACGGGGACTGTGACGATCGGCTCCATCGTCGGCGGCTCCGGCAGCGGTCCCACACCGCCCTGCGAGCACTGCGGCTCTGCTCTCCCGAGGGGTGCGCGGTTCTGCCCGGGATGTGGCATGGCGCTGGCCGGAGTGCAGCCGGGCAATGGCCTCGTGCTCGAGAAGCGTCAGGCCACCGTGCTGCATTGCGACGTGGCGAACTCGGTCGTGATCGGAAAGAAGCTGGGGCTGGAGGACTACCACCATTTTCTCGACACTGTCCTGGAGTGCATCCGCTCGGCGGTCTACCAGTTCCGATCCCGCGCCCATGGTCGCTACGACAGGACGGTCGGCGATTCGGTCCTCTTCTGTTTCGGCCTGCCCGTGGCCGGAGAACGCGATGCCGAACTCGCCGCCGCAGC
>CAZEDA010000177.1:5680-7188 GCA_964510915.1 uncultured Rhodocyclaceae bacterium
GCGTGGGATGCCACGAGCCCAGGCGTGCCTCAGGTAGCCCTGCTCGCCGGCGAGCCCGGGGTGGGGAAGTCCCGGCTGGCCGCGGAGTTCGTGGCCCGGTTGAGCACCCAGTCCGCCTTCGTCGTCACGCTGCGCTGTTCGCAGACGCATCGCCACACCCCGTTTCATCCGGTCATCGCCCACCTGGAGCGGGCGCTGCGCCTGCCGCCCCGGAGCAGGCCCGCCGCGCGACGGTCGCGGCTGTTTGATCAGGTTGTCCACGGGTACGGCGTTTCGCAAGACGCCCTGCCCTACCTGGAAGAACTCCTGAACGCCACGCCGGGAGTGTCTCCCCCCGCCAGTCCTGACGAAGCGAGAACCCGGCGCAACCGCGCGATCGACACCGTGCTCGACCTCCTGTTCGCGCGACTTCGGTCCGAAGCCGCTACTGTCGTGCTGGTGGAGGACGTTCATTGGGCGGATGCCAGCACCCTGGAGGTGATCCGGCGTGCGATTGCCTACAACCACCAGTCGCGCGTCCTGTTTCTCCTGACAGCCCGCCCCGAAGGCGGCACCGAGTTACTCGGCGGAGTCGCCTCCACAACGCTGGATGTGGCGCCCCTGTCTCCGGCCCAGAGCGCGATCCTGGTTGCGCGGATGGATCGTGAGCATCGCCTGAGCCCGGCAGCCGTCGAACAGATCGTGTCGAAGTGCGACGGCGTTCCGCTCTATCTCGAGCAAGTGATGCTGTCGCTGCTGGAAGTGCTGGACGACACACCGGCGGAGGACCCGGTCGACCACATCATCGCGGCTGCGCTGGAGGAGATCCCCCTCACGCTGCGGGATCTCCTCATGTCGAGACTGGATCGCTCGCGCCTGGCTCGCGAAGTCGCGCAGGTAGGCGCCGCGATCGGACGGGTGTTCTCCCGTGAACTGCTGTTTGCCGTGTCGTCTCTTGCGCCCGAGGACAACGAGCAAGGCCTCCTCGAGCTGTTGGCGGCTGGTCTCGTGGAGGAAGTTGGCTCCGCGTCGGAGCGCAACTACACCTTCCGCCACGCGCTCATTCAGGACGTCGCCTACGATTCCTTGTTGCGGACGGCTCGTCGCGAACTCCACCGCCGCATTGCCAACGCGCTGAGCGCCGGCAGCGTAGCGGTTGCCGAGTGCACACCCGAGGTCATCGCCCGGCACTACACGGAGGCCGACCTCCCCGAGCCCGCCGTGCAATTCTGGCGACTTGCCGGGGCGCAGGCCGTGGAGCGTTCCGCGAATGTCGAGGCCATCAAGCATTTCTCGCGGGCGATCCGCATGACCGAGCGGTGGACGGATACCGATGCGGCCAAGTCGGTGGAACTCGAGTTGCGAGCGGCACTCATGCCAGCCCTGCTGGCAGCAAACGGCTACGCCGCTTCGGACGTCGTGGAAAACATCGAACGCGCGCGAGCCCTGTTCCCCTTCAGCAGGAGCATCGCCCATCGATTCGTGTTTCCGCGTGCCGAGTGCCAATGGGCCATCGTGCGTGCGGAGTA